>JAEVZU010000254.1 GCA_023392075.1 Bacillota bacterium
CTTGAGAAAGAGATGGATAACAAAAGCGAAAAACAGATTAAAAATGGTATGATTTTTTTCATTAAGTGACCTCCGGAAAATTTTAAGTTTGATTGATGACCGTTGAAGCTGGGCTTTAAGTTGTAATTTGAAATAATGTTTTTCCTCCAATTTATTAGTTGATTTTTTGGAAATGCATTTCCTGAATGAGTATTTTCTATTCGAATAGTGAACTTGAGCTCATGTATACATTATAATTCATTTACCCCTTTTTTCCAAACTCCGTATGAGAGTGAACCTGTCCCAATAGTTGAATTTTAAAGCTTTGTGGGACTTTCATAATCGACGATATTTTAAGAAAACCAGAGCTGATTCCCCGTAACCGGCTATGGGAAAGGCCGATAAATGGATACGTTCAGAAAGCTTCCCAAATATTATGAGGTCTAACCCGGCCGTCTAAGAGAATGATTGTTGATTGAGTGCAGTCTCTGTCTTTTAGCTTGTTCAACACACCTTGCAGAGTGAAGGAATAAGGATTTTGAAGAATTGTGACAAGATTCGACTTAATCTATTATATAAAATTGGTATAATAGTAAATAAATAATAATAAAGTAAAAATATACAAGTTATATATGGAACTAAAATGGATATCGATATGGTTATGACAGTGGAATTACTGAATTTATGGATTATATCAGGACTCGATGATTCTTTTTAAAACATCAATGGGCTTTATGCTTATTGGAGAATAAACCCTATCAGGGTACCATTTGCTGACAGGTTGTAATATAAAAAACATAACAGGATTTTGGTTAGAGAAATGGAAGTGATAATTTTTGTTACCAGTTAAGATTGTAATAGCAGATGATGAACATGGAATATTGCTATTACTTGAATCAATTATTAATGAACTTGAAGGTGCTTTAGCTGCGGGAACTGCTGAGAATGCTCTTGATACGGTAAAACTTGTTAAGGATCAAAGTCCGGATATAATATTCTTAGATATTGAATTACTTGATGTGAATGGGAGAGTGTTGGCTGAGAATCTGAGGGAAATAAAAACAGATTTGATCATAGTATTTATCACCTCACGTCAAGAATATGATATTGAGGCTTTTAAACTATATGCTTTTGACTATATTACAAAGCCTATTGATAAAGAGAGTGTAAAAGCTACTTTTTATCGTGCTCAACAAATGCTAATAATATCTGAGATGATTAATCGGGACTTATATTTGGCACCTAGAATTTCAATAAACCTGGGCAATGGACGAGTTTTTGTGCAGTTGGATGAAATTTTTTACATCGAGAAAATTGGACGTTATACTTTAATACACTGTTTAAATGGAAAATTTAAAACGAGACAAACCCTGCAAGAGTTGGAACAGCACTTAGGAATGAGCTTTTTTCGCTCCCATAAATCCTACATTATCAACGTTAGCCAGATTGAACGAATAAATGCTTACCCCAATTCATCTTATTATGAGGTGAAATTTAAAAATTATGAAAGCATGGCTTTGCTTAGCCGTGATCGCATAAATGGTCTTATGAAATATTCAAAATATAACATATAATGTTAAAGGTCATTTTTTAACCCTTTTCTTTAAATTACTCCGGCAGACAGCAGCAGTCTGACCATCCGGGTTTCTTGTGCTGCTCAAATTGACCTCCTGTAACTTTATTAGCAAACATACTTGTATTCACCTGTAAATTTCAATAAAGCACTTTTATTGTGTATAACTTGGAGTTATACACACATATTGGCCTATTCTAATAAAGCAATCTATAAGGGCAAAATAAATTTCAATTAGCCTACAATTAATAAAAGTTTAAACCAAAAGATACACGGATTACAACACGATTCATCCGAATTGCGTATATGATATTGGAAGAATATGTAATAAATGGTAGGATGTAATGGAAGAGATAAAGATACTTAAATTTTAGTCTTTAAAATTTGTACAAGCAGTTACAGGATTTTTAAAAAGATTTTTATTAGGAGGCTCATAAATATGAAATTTGAATATTATATTGATTTTTTTGATTCATTAAAAGTAAATGGAAATTTTAACCGATTGGGAAAATTATTTAGAACAAAGGAAAATGGATATATTTATGATTTGGGAACAAGTAAAGTATTGTGCTGCAGTGAAGAAGAGTACAAAGTTCTTGAATGTATTTTTGAAAATAATGGGCTATATTCATTACATAAACTTCAAATAAAAGAAAAAAATTTATTGAATTGTCTTAACAGCTTAAAAGATGTAATTGAAAGTGAAAATTTATTAAAGGCTCCTCCGCTTACTGAATTTAGTTCTCTGCATGCTAGATTTGATTCTATTAAAGATCGGATTGAAAATAATTTAGAACAAATAACTCTGGAGCTAACCGAGAAATGTAATTTGCGTTGCAGGTATTGCATATACACTGAAGAAAATAAAGATCACAGAGACTTTGATTCTCATGATATGACTTGGGAAATAGCAAAAGAAGCGATAGATTATGGCATTGAACATTCAGGTGACAGATTGGCGGTAACATTTTATGGGGGTGAGCCGCTTCTTCAATACAATTTATTAAAACAATGTGTAGATTATGTAAAACAGGCTAAGGGAAATAAGAATATTGTTCACTCTATGACAACAAATATGGTCCTGATGACTAAAGAAATAGCAGAATATATTGCGTCAGTAGATAGTTTTACTGTTGTATGCAGTATGGACGGACCTAAGGAAGTTCACGATGAAAACCGGATAACGGTTGATGGCAATGGTAGCTTTGATAAGGCAATACAGGGCTTGCGTAATTTGGTTGAGGCCTATAAAGACAGGGCTGCCACATACTTATCCTTGAGTATGGTTATGACATTACCCGCAACACAGGAAAAATTGGAAAAGATACAGCGGTTTTTTGAATCACTTGAGTGGCTACCAAACAATATAACCAAAAACATATCCTATGTTTCGAGCAGCAGCCATAGATCAGAAAGATTGTTTAAAAAGTCAAAAAATCCTTCAATGAATATGATTTCTCAATATACAAATCCTCTTATGGATTGGGCAAAGGACAATACCGTATTTAGCAATACCATAAATGTATCCAAAATATTTACGTCCTCTTTTACGCAATCTTCACATTTAAGAGTACATAAAAGGATGATTGTGGAGGAGCCGGTTGGTTGTTACAGCATGAACGGATGTTGTATTCCTGCTTCACGAAGGCTTTATATCACAGCTACCGGGAATTTTGCATTGTGCGAAAAAATAGGTAACGCCCCGTATATAGGAAATGTAAAGAATGGCATTAACTTAAATGCCATTAAGAAGCACTACATAGATGACTATATGAAGGATGCAAAACAATGCTGTGCAGATTGTTGGGCAATTAGGTTTTGCGGTAACTGTTATGTAGATAGTTATACTTCGGATGGATTCAGGTCGGAGTACAAAAGAGATTTATGCGGCTCGGCATTATTTGGTGCGGAAAAAGCACTTGTGGATTATCATGAAGTTTTGGAAAGATATCCGGAAAGACTGGAATATTTAAATGATATAGTTATGAGTTAGCGGTCAATGCAACATTGAGATTATATTGACTTAAATAGGAAAATACAAGTTAATATCCGAATAAAAATTTGATTTATTATCAAATTTTTAGAGTATAATCACAGGGTTTAGCGTTTGAGAAATTTTAGCTTACATACATCAAACGCTGGATTTATAGGAGGGAGGTGTAGAAGATGAAGGTTGTTTATCCGGTAGGAAGAAAAGTATCGAATTTGGAGACCGGTGCCAATTTCGGTGGTGGGTACGAGCCCCAGGGGTGTATTTGCAGTACAGGACAGGCTAGTTTAGCAGTTGGCTATAATTGTGCAAGTTGCGCGTGTCAGTGTGATTATGGAACAGTTAACAGAGATGCTAACTTTAGTATTGCAGACACACAGAGAAATTATGTCAACGTCTAGTAGAAGTATGACACGAATAAATCCATGAAAAGTAGGAAGTATCTATTTTTCATGGATTTATTCATGCAAAAAAATTAAATTATTAAACATACCCTCTATTGACAATGTACAATACGTTTTTGAGTGGTTAATTTGTCCTGCGGCTGCGTTGAAGCCGCTTGCAAGGCACAAAGCCTTACTGACGCCTTTGCCTTGCCGCAAGCCAAATTATCTCACTCAAAAATCACCGACCTCACGCTGAGATATTTTGGCAATTTTCGAGGAGAATGGACGCAGCCTTGCTGACGCAAGGCAAGGACGCCGACAAAGAAAAGTGGCAAAATAGCCGGCGTGAGGCGTGTTATACATTGTCAATAGAGGGTATTAACAGTATCATATAGATATGTTATTATGCTTAAAAAGTCATAGGTAAACCAATTAAATACTTTATACCCTATGTAGGACAACCTTGTATACAAATAATACACTAATTAAAGCGGGAGGGAATGAATGCATATGAATATACATGAAACAATTTTAAAAAGAAATCTAAATAATGGGCTTACATATTATATCCGAAATATAGATTACTTTAAGAAATTTATAACTATGGCATTAACTGTTAAGATAGGTTCCATGTATGAAAATAAGAGTGGGTTGGCACATTTATTAGAACATATGCATATGAACTTTCACAAATTTAGCATATATTCCAATGTTAGATATAGGGCTGAAGCATATACAAATTTTTTTGAAACAACTTTTTATATTAAATGTTTCAATGATTGGGAAAGTATTAATAGTTGTTTAGAAATCTTGTGTAACATCGCTAAAGGCTCGTTTTTAAATGAATTATACTTTATAAAAACAAAAAATGATGTTCTGCTTGAAATCTCCAATTATGAAAAATATAGCAACAATAAAAACAAGCTGTTTTCATTGTTGCTGGCCAATTCTCAATATATAAATTGCATGGCAATAGGAAAGTCGGAATACGTATCAAGCCTTTCGTACAATGATGTTTTACAATTTTATAATATTTTTTATTCTGCGGACTTAATGTCTATTGCCGTAGTTGGAGATATAGACAATACCAATAAAGTGGAAAATAAAATTAAGGATATTTTTGGCGGAATTACAAGTAAGAAAATACCAGACACTTTTTTTAATAATGAAATTCCCAAATATAACAATATAAAAACCCATGAAATTGAAGTAAATAATGTTAAGGAAAGTAACCTGGAAGTATATTTCAAAGTAAAAAAATCTGATATTAATGTGAAATCACTTGATATGGAGATTATAGAGACTATTCTGTTTGAGGCAATTGAAATTAAGCTGAAGGACTTTTTAAAAAAATTTAATATAAATATATCAACAATTATATGTGAAAGAATAACATTAGATTCATTTCATATGTTTTATGTTGTAAGAATAAATTTCGAAGATCCAAGAAGTATAATCATAAAGAACATTGTTAATTTGATAAATGTTTTTTTAAAATATGTAACGTATTTTATTGATGATTTTTTAATTTCGAATATCCGTAAAAAATTGAATGTTGATATGGAAAAAAGCAAATATAATTACTATGACTTTTTTGGGATGCATTACTTACTTTTAGAATGCATAGAAGACTTTGTAATCAATAAACCTGTATATGTATATTCTGAAAAATACAATTTATTTAAAAAATGCATAGAAACGCTGCCTGTAGATAATATTTATGCTTATTTAGATTACTGGATTAACCGGTGTGATAGATTGTTTATAGCTAAAGTTTACAAAAAAAAATGCTGACCCCAATTTTAGTCCAAAAATATTCAGGCTCCTCTCTTTACTAATTCAGCTATGCTTCAGGTTGCAGTTGATAATCACAAGCTATGGAAACGACTTGTGGATTTTACTCAAATTGGCTAATATATAAATAAATAGATAACCGATTGAGAGGACTATAGGAATGTACAATATACTGACAGTAGATGATAATGTGGAAGTACTGGAAGTGCTGGAGATTTATTTAAAGGAAGCCGGATATAATGTTTATAAGGCATCAAATGGACTGGAAGCAATCAAAATATTAAAGTTCAACAGTATACATCTAATTATCATGGATATTATGATGCCAAAGCTTGATGGAATAAAAACCACTTTAAGTATTAGAGAACATAACAATATACCTATTATTCTTTTATCCGCTAAAAACCAGGAGTATGACAAAATTGAAGGTCTGGATGTAGGCGCCGATGATTACATAACAAAGCCCTTCAGCATCCCTGAGGTTTTAGCCAGAACAAAGGCGCAGCTGCGAAGATATATAAAGCTTAACACGTTGCCGGGTCAAAAGGAAATCATTGTACGGGGATTAGTTATTCATTCAAACAGTAAGCAAGTATACCTTAATGATGACTTGATTAAGCTTACTCCTATTGAATACAAGATATTAGAACTATTAGCCAAAAACAAAGGAAGCGTTTTGTCGCTGGAGATGATATATGAAGCTGTATGGCAACAGCCTTTTCTAAATGCTGAAAGTACGGTCATGTTCCATATAAGCAAATTGAGAGAAAAAATTGAGATAAATCCTAAAAAGCCAATGTACCTAAAAGTTATCTGGGGACAGGGATATATGGTTGATTAAAAAGGAGATAGTATGAAGAATGAAAAGCAAAAGCCCATATTTTGTATCATTATATTCCTTACGTCTTTTTTGCTTATCAGCATAAGTATTGTATCTTCTATTGGGGCATGGAAAAACAGGAGTTTCTATTTCAGTGGATATATTTACAGTACTTATTCGAGTTCGGAACTAAACTATTATTGTGCCGATGTCTATCGATTTATAACTAAAGATATGACAGAAAGAGAAGCGGAGTCTTTTGAGTCACAAAATAACGGGATATATTATTATATTGTAAACGATAAAACAAAAGAGGTTTTTACCAATTTACCGGGTGGCAGGAACTATATTGAATTTTCTTCCCGAAATAATATTGTAACACTGCAATATGTCAATAAACAGGATTCATTTTTGATCAGGTCGGATGATGAAAAGATTATTGTGTCACAGGAACAGCCACTGGTAAATACGCCTTATACCGGTTTTTCAGGATACGTATTTATAGATGAAAATGAGGGGGATCTTTTAACCGGTTCATTTCGTAATGTGATTAAGAACGGTTTCAATTTGCAGAGGATTTTATTTTTAGAACTCCATGTTCTTGTAATATCTCTCCTATTGGGAATTGTGCTGCTTTTAACATCTTATAAAAAAGCAATTGGAAATTTAGTCAGGACAACTGATTTTATACCCATAGATATTAAATTAGTGATGCCTATAATAGCCATTGCTCTCTGGATTTTCTTATACGGCACTTATTCATACACAATAGGGTTTTATTCGGCTTTAGTCCGCCGTGTTATTTTGTACGTTATATTTGTTTTATTGACGTTTATGATACTTTCTTCTTCTGTTCTGCTTATATTAAAGGTAAAGCAATATGCCACAGACAGGATAAGATTTAATCAGGAATGGGAAACTAGACTTACAAAAAATATTCCGCCATGGATCATCTGTCTGGCTGCGCAGCTTACGTGGTATTTTTTTATCCTGGGAACGGTATCTCCCGCGGGTACCATATATGATTACCTTGCAATAATAAAAAGCAGGTGGATTACGATTATAGTGCATAATATTGTTATAATAACGCTAATTATCTTGATACATCAGATCCAAAAAGAAAAAAAAATATATGTGAAGGAAGTGCTGAAAACAGCACAGGAAATTGCAAGCGGTAATTTGAGTGAAGATATTCTTGTTGTTGGAAATGGATCTTATGCACAAATAGCCGGTCACATAAATACAATAAAAGCAGCCTATATCCATGCTCTAAATGAACAGAAAAAAAGTGACCGGCAAAAGTATGAGCTGATAACAAATATTTCTCACGATTTGAGAACGCCATTAACCTCTATACTGAACTACATCGGGTTGGTCAAGGAAAAAGGTGTCTCAGGGGATATGCAAAAATACATTGACCATGCCCATATAAATGCAAAGCGGCTAAATATCCTTATCGAAGATTTGTTTGAATTATCAAAAATAGAAAGCGGAAACATGCCTCTGGAGGTTTCAAATACAGACCTTGTCTTAATGCTCAAGCAGATTGGACATGAATATGGGGAAAAACTAAAACAAAATAATTTGGAACTCATACTGGAAAATTCCAGTCCGCAGGTTATGTATCAATGTGACAGTCTGAAAATATGGCGGGTGCTTGATAATCTAATCAATAATGCAGTTAAATATTCAATGAAAGGTACAAGAATTTATGTATCAGTAGCTCAAGGGGAGGAACAGCTTTTGATTAGTGTAAAGAATATTGTATCCAATAAAATAGATTTTGAACCTGATGAATTGTTTTTAAGATTTAAAAGAGGGGATGATGCGAGGAATTCTGACGGCTCCGGATTGGGTCTTGCAATAGCGAAGAGTATTGTAACCCTCCATAATGGAATTATTTCAATAGAAATAGAAGGAGATATGTTTAAAGTCTTTATTCAACTCAATAAAATGCTCCAATAAACAGCATAGTTGGTGGGAAAAATCTAAGCAAATCCTAAGAAATTATTTTCATTTTCTCTTGTATAATTGTGGGTAGAAACAAAATGATTTTGGAAAGAGGTAATGAAAAAATGAAAAAGCTTTTATGGGCTAGCATAATAGCCCTCACTCTCCTAACAGGCTGTAATGGGTACATAGCAGAGAATAATAATAGTCCTGCAACATATAAGAATGGAACCTCAGAAGATACAACCGGGCAAACTGATGAAAAAGAGTATACGTCACCTAAAATGGAAGGGGATATTTCAATTTCGGCAATGTCCGAACAAGAATTTATAACGGCAGCTGCCAATCAGTTTATGACAAAGTATCCTAAAGTAAAGGTTATAATCAACACCTACAGAGGAATATCAAGAGATTCAGGAGCTAATCCTCCTGATGAATACTCAACTGAAAATTATAGAAATGTTCTCAATACAAAAATAATGACTGGCAAAGCCGAGGATGTTATTTTTACGTCAAACCTTCCGGTTAAAAAGTATACTGATATGGGTGTATTTGAAGATCTGAGCCATTTTCTATCCTATTCGAAGGAAATCAATGCAGAGAATTATTTTATGAATGTGCTTGAAGCACCGAGGGATTCAAAAGGTAAAATTTATGTCCTGCCGTATATGGCCAGCTTTCAGGTGATCGGCTTTAATAGGGCTCTGGTTTCTGAAACAAAAAGCGAGTTGGATAGCAGTATGAAAACCATCAGTTTTGAAAAAGCTGCGGCCTTTGCCCAGCAGTTAGTAAACGGTACGAGTAAAAAGAACGTGTACATATCGCAAGGGGACGGGGCATATTATTTTAGCTATTTACTAAAGGAAAACCTTAACAAATTTGTTGACATGGAACGTAAAGAGGCCAGGATTAATACCGAGCAGTTTATAAATTTATTACGCCAGACAAAGGACTTGATGGATAAAGGTTATTTTGCCGCTAAAAACAGTATTGATTTATATAACATGGAGTATTATTTTGCTTTTAGCCTTCAGCCTGATTTGCAGGGTGCTTTTAACAGTCTGGACTCCGGCTCCGCCGATTGCTATGTGCTGCCCTTGTCAGATACCAATGGAAAGGTTTATACAAATCCCAACTATACCCTTGGTATCAACGGTGCCTCTAAAAATAAAGCGCTGGCATGGGAATTTGTAAAGTTTTTGCTATCAGACGAAATGCAAAGTGCCCCTTGTTTTTATGGCTTGTGCGTAAATAAAAAGGGGTTTGAAGCTTCCGTTGAGCGGAATTTTAAATTATATAATAATACTAAGAAAAATATGAGTGAAGCAGCCTATAAAAAACTTCTAGAAGGCTGGGTTATGCAAATCAATTCTTACAGTACCCTTGACCCGGTTATAGAAGATTTTTTTGCAGAGGAAAGCGGTAAGTTTTTTGAAAAAAAACAATCGGCCGAAGAAACCGCACGGGTTTTACAGGCGAAAATCAATAAATATTTCAATGAATAGTACAATACGGGAATGGTGAAGAGAGATGGCAAAAAACAATCGAATACCCGTTATTATGCTTTCAATCAGTTTATCTGGATTTTCTGTTTTTTATTTTTTCCCTTTTGTTTTTTCACTCATCTACGGGCTTGTAGATAATCCGATAAATATGAAGTTTGCAGGCATAAAAAATTTCATAGATTTATTCCATAATCATTATTTTATGAAGGGACTCAGAAATACGGCTGTTTTTATGTTGGTCAGCATACCTCTTAACATCGTACTTTCTTTAACTATTGCAGCGATTATCAACAAGCAGACGAAATACCGGAACATTTTCACCCTTGTATTTTTAACGCCCCTGGTGGTACCATCTGCGACTACCGCTTTTTTTTGGGAAAACTTTTTTGGCTTGCACGGTATTTTTAATAAATACCTTCACATTTTTGGGATGGCAGGTGTTGATTGGTTTCAAAGCCAACAAGGCATGAAGGTTATGATTGTCATATTCCTATGGAAAAGCATTGGATACAATATGGCTTTATTTATAAGCGGACTCAACAGTATTCCCAACCAATATTATGAATGTGCATCAGTTGAAGGAGCCAACGTATTTTGGAAATTTACTAAAATAACGATTATTTATTTAATGCCAACATCTTTCCTGGTGTTGATTATGACTTTTGTGAATTCATTTAAGGTTTTTAAGGAAATTTATATTATTACGGGTGAATACCCTCACGATAGCCTTTACGTACTGCAGCATTATATGAATAACATGTTTTTATCTTTAAATTACTCAAAGCTTGTCAGTGCCGTTTATATTTTGACAGCTGTTATTGTGCTTTTCGTCGCCGGAGTGTTTAAAATGGAGAATAAGATGTCCAAAAGTTTACGAAATTAGGAGGATTACTATGGGCAAGTCGAGCCTGTTTTTGCAAAAAAAGCGTCATTCGGTTCTTTTGATTATATTTGCCATTTTAGCGGTAATATATATTTTACCGCTGCTTATTACCATTACCAATTCTCTGATGAGCAGTAATGAAGTGAATTATAATTATAGCACTGCGGGAGACATATTTCATCCGGGTGAAAAGTTCATTGATATGAGTATTATACCTGATAGCGTTTCGTTAAAGCAATACAGCTATCTATTGCTGCAAAGTCCTGTTTACATAAATATGTTTTGGAACTCTGTAAAGATTGCCGTCCCTATTGTGGCAGGTCAATTATTGGTTTCATCTATGGCGGCATATGCGTTTACCGTTCTCCGATTTAAAGGAAAAGAGGCCTTGTTTTTTATCTATATCATAGTAATGCTGCTTCCGCTGCAAGTTACGTTAATGCCCAATTACATCGTTGCCGATTTGTTCCGCATTACCAATAGCTATTGGGCAGTTATATTGCCGGGGATATTTAATCCGTTTGGTGTTTTTTTGCTGCGGCAATTTATGAAGATGATACCGGATGCATACATTGAATCAGCTCAAATGGACGGTGCCGGGCATATCCGGATTTTTTCCGGCGTCGTTTTGCCTATGGTAAAATCAGGACTTGCAGCGACAGCCATGCTTACATTTATTGATTATTGGAATTTAGTTGATCAGGCGGTTATTTTTATTCATAACAGCCAGGCCCAGCCCCTGTCACTTTTTTTAGCCAGAATCAACAGGGAGCAGATTGGAGTGGCTTTTGCCGGATCATGTTTTTATGTGCTGCCCGTATTGATTATTTTGTTTTATGGACAGGATTATTTAAAAGACGGCATACGTTTATCAGGGTTAAAGGAATAATGCCGGAAGGAGATGATTATTTGAATTATAAGAACAGAAAATTTGTCAAAGCTATGGGTACCTTTTTAGGAATTGCATTATTTTTTACCTTCTTCTCAAAAACGATATATAATTTTAATCTTCCGACTGTAACCGTTACTGCTCCTGCCAGCGGAAAATTGGTTGATATTCTTGAAAAAAGCGCGATGATAACACCTTCGGACAGCAGAAATATTTATGCAAAAAGAAACGGCAAAATTAAGGATGTTCTTGTCAGTGCCGGACAAAGTGTAAAAAAAGGGCAAAAACTCATGATACTTGAATTAGACAAGGAACTTATAGAACAATCCACATTGGATGTACGTTTAAAAGAGCAGGATATTGAGCTGCTGACAATTAACTTAAATAACATCAGAACTGATATAAGAAAAATAGAGTCGGATTTGGACTCCCTTGAAAAAGGGTCGTATGCCGCTCGGGAGGATACAGGATATGAACTTGATATCCGTAATGCTGAAAAAACTTTGGAGGACAAACAGGTTTTGTTTGAAGTAGGTGCAGTAAGCCGCTCAGAGGTTGATGAAGCGGCGGGCAATCTTGAAGTGGCCCGTTTAAAATACAAGCAGTACATACTGGCAGAAAAAGAAAAGACAATGGAATTACTAAAAACCAAGCAAGAGAACATGAATGATTTGAGTTTCAAGATAAAAAAGGCACAGTTGGAATTGGATACACTTAAAAAGAAATTGGCCCAAGCCCAAAATGGTAATATTACAGCGGAATCCGATGGGATTATTATGAATATTAAAGTTGAGGAAGGCGTGTTAATAGTCCAAAATGATATCCTGCTCCAGATAACAGCACTTTCGGATATATGGAAAGCAGAGTTTACCATTGATAAAGAAAAATTAGATTTATTTGATGCACAGAGTGGGGTGGAGGTCACAATAAAAAGCGTTCCAGGAATTTTAACGGGCAAAATCACATCTATTACCCCAGATGTGAGCGAAAATGGAGAGGAGAGTAAGGTTACCATAATCATACGGAATGCCAAGCAGGATTTGGCAGGTAAAAGTGCGGTTATAAAAATTAAAACCGAAAGAGGTCCTTACCCATCCGTTATACCAAATTATGCATTGAGAAAAGACGAGAATGGATACTATATACTTGTGCTACAGGAAGAAAATAGTGTTTTGGGGAAAAACCTCATAGCACATAAAGTGTCTATTGATCTACTCGATACGGATGGATTTCTATCAGCCATTGAAGGACTTATACTTTCAGAGCCTGTTGTTACGGCCAGTACATCTCCTATTAAGGATGGAAGCCGGGTAAAATATAATGGAACTGGTGAAAAAGATGAAACTTAAAAATGCCGGGGCAATTTTTTTTGCATTTATGTTATGTTTGTCCACAAGCCTGTGTTTCCTTATCGGCTTTAATTTAAAAAATGCGGTAAGTGATGGACTTTATATAATGTCGATGCGAAAGGAGCAGACTTTTTTCAATCTGAATGATATTGAATTGTTGGAAAAAGAAAATCAATACTTTACTTTTACGAAGAGTTTATATATTGAGGTGTCTTCAGGAATATCTAAAGATGAAACGGAAATTGTGGGAACAAATGAAAACTTCGCGGAGATGGCGCGTTTAAATATAATATCCGGTTCATTTTTCAATAAAATGCACATTACAAAACGAAGCAATGTAGTTGTTTTAAGCAGCGCTGCCGCCTGGAAATTTTTTGGAAATAAACAAAGCATAGGAAATTTCCTATATGTCAACGATGAGGCATATCAAGTTATTGGAATATTTGAAAATGATTTTGCCCATAAAGATAAAATCCTTTTGTATATGCCTTTTGAGAACTTAAGCCAACACTTTTTGGGAAGTCCAGCCATTTCTGATATATGGATCAAACTGCGGGATATATCGCAATTTGGGTTAATCACCACAATGATGGGATATTTATCGGATGATGTACTGGTTTTTCAGATGGAAAAATACAAAGATGTTGTTATGCTACGTTTTAGAATTATTGTTTTTATTGTTGGTGCAGTTATTATCGTTTTTCTATGGAAACGGATTCTCCGAAGTTTAAAGGTTTTAGGGCAAGAATTAACAGCGTTTTTTGAAAAGAATTATATTTCGGATATACTGTTCCTTTTCAAGCAAAAGAGTTTTTTATTGGAGTTCTTATTTGCTATATCTTATATGCTGCTTTTTTTACTGCTTTTACAAATAACTCCGTTCAAATTGTGCATTCCCTATAATGATTTAGCGGCAGGACGTTTCGATTTCTCTGTTTTAAGCAGTATATTGAATTTTTATATACAGCCATATATAGAAATTCCAGCTTTGCTATACTTAAATGACTTGAATGTAATGTCTTGTGTATTGTTTTTTGTTTCAATATTATCCGGTCTTGGTTTTGCATATAGCTTATATATAATTAAACAAAACCGTTGTTCAGCAAAGACAAGATTAAAAAGAATCGATTCTTTCGAGTTACAACGTCATTTCAATGAGTAGCTCATACACAATAGAGAATTATAGGTACTCAAAAAGACCTCTCCCTAAAAATACAGAATTAATAAGTCCGTGAAAAGGCCGGTAATGAGGTGTTTAAAAATGGTTGTAAGCTTTAAACTGTTACGGTTTTATGTGTATATACCTTTTAGTATCATATTACTTCCAGACTCCTTGCTGCATTAATCAGGAAATCCTGAACATTTGTTACAATGCTGTTAACGCTGAGACTGCCTCTGTCATGAAGCTTTCCGACTGCAAACTCTGAAATGTCTATGGTATAGAAGTAAACCGGGCGCAGCTTGTCTTCACATATCTGCCATGAGGGGGTCATATTTCCAGTGGCGATGGTATGAAGCTGTGTAGCGAGTGCTATTACCGTTGTTGCCTTCATGATGTGCCGCCTCATGGCATCCTGGGCTTCGTAAACATTTCCTATCACTCCGGGCAGGGGACCGTCGTCACGGATGGAACCCGCCAGAACCAGGGGAACCTTTTTCCTGACGCAGGATGCAACAATACCGTCACTCATATTGTTTTGTGTTACAAAATCCTCTATGGAACCGGCACGCCTTACCCTGTTGATTGTCTCAAGGTGATGGTAATGCCCGTTGTAGTACAGTTCCTTTGTGTATATGTCCTGCCCGAGACCGGTATTGAACAGGCCGGCTTCAAGATCGTGGGTGGCCAATGCATTTCCCGCAAACAGCGCATCAACGTAACCATGTTCAATGAGACCGGACATGGACCTGCGGGCGTCAAAATCAAAGGCTACAGCCGGCCCAAGCACCCAGACTATGGAACCATGCTCACGGTCGTGCCTGAGAATATCATATAGCTGGTCATAATCTCTTGAATAGGAGGATTCTCTCGACTTACCCGTGCGAAAAGCAAAGCTCTGCACTTTTCCCGTATTATTTTCTTTAAAGGCATCATAATGAATAAAGACTCCGTTTGAAAGATCTTCCTCTCTTCCCACTACAACAGCTTCATCCTTCCTAACTCTTCTCGCTTCAACCGCACAAGGTATCCCGTTCCTGATGACAACAGCACAGTCCATTCGGGGAGCATTTATGAGCTGCCAGTTGTTTTCTATTTTAAAGTATTCAGGATAAATTGTTGTTGCATAAAAATTATCAGGCAGAAGTCCATCACCCGGTGCTGGTACCGTATTTATAACCGCGGCTGTTTTGAAGATCGCTTTACTGAAATCAGGTACTGCATATTCTGGAAGTTTAAACAAATTGGTCATCCTCTCTCGATTTTAGTATTTTATGTTAACTTATTTTACTGGTTTAACTTTGCTGAATAATATAAACATTGTATCAAGACAAGTACTTATTTTAAAGACTTTATTATTGTTTTCAAAGGCTTTGACAAAAAAGTATTTGGCATCTGTAGTAAAATGCAATGAAAAAGAGGCTGTCTCAAAATAGAAATTAAAAATCTATTGAGAGGCAGCTCTCTTTTTGTCTAGAAAATAGTAAAAGCAACCTCCGAAGAAGCTGCTTCTAGTGTATAATTTAATTATGACGAAAAA
>JAEVZU010000264.1 GCA_023392075.1 Bacillota bacterium
CTTATAACCGCAGTAAATAAACTTACTGCCGTTGCGTAGCCGATGTTTCCGTTCAGCAATCCCTCGGTAAAAGAGTATGTGGTCAAAACTTCACTGACACTGTAAACCGGCGGAACATACATAACCAAAACCTGTTCAAATATCAGAAGTATGCGGGCTACCGTCAGCAGAAGAACTGTGGCTATGGTACTTTTCAAGGAGGGAAGAGTGACGTACAGCAACTTTCCCCAATAGCCCGAGCCATCCACAGTAGCCGCATCATACAGCTGCTCGTCAATAGAGGATATGGTAGCAATATATATAATTGTTCCGTAACCTACATCTCTCCATATATAGGAGCTTACCAAAACAGATCTGAACCATTTGGGATCTACCATAAAGTACTGCGGCTCCAGGCCAAAAGCCGAAATGATTTGATTTACAAAGCCATTACTTGGCGATAATACCATGGAAAAAATAGCTCCGATTACAACCCAGGAGAAAAAGTGGGGTATGTAAACTACAAACTGAACTA
This sequence comes from Bacillota bacterium, assembly GCA_023392075.1. Classification (GTDB taxonomy): domain Bacteria; phylum Bacillota; class Clostridia; order Acetivibrionales; family DSM-1351; genus Ruminiclostridium. The sequence continues at coordinate 515 of JAEVZU010000264.1, forward strand.
CCCGTTTTATCCTTGTTATAAGTATTTCATTCATTAAAAGAGCAAGTATTATTGGCAGCGGAAAATAGAACAGCAAATTGTACAGGCTTATCAGAAGAGTATTTCTGAAGGCTCCCCAGAAACCGGGTGAACCGAATAACTGCTTAAAATTCTCCAGACCTATAAAGGATATGTCCGCCCTTGTCCCATAGTCGGTAAAAGCTGCAATTGCTCCTACCATGGGGGCATATTTGAATATCAGATACCAGACTACTCCCGGAATCAGCAGCAAAAGTACTGCTCTTTGCCGTTTAAGCTTACTTTTTAATTCGCTTTTCCGGTTGTATTGAATTGAATTTTGTGGGGATAGTTGTACCGGGTTTGTCTTCATACCGAAAGCTCCTTATCATTTCTTTGAATATGTCGTGTCCAGTGATTTAATGTTATATAATTTGGAAGACAATTACTACATGACAGTTTTTAGGTTTATTACGCATTTTTTACATACCTGCAGGGCGGCAGAAAACATCACTTCGCAAAAGAAAGCATGTAATCCTTAAGAGTTATTAAAAAAATTTAACAGCAACAATCCTTTTATATCCGGCATTTTTATAAAATCTTTACTTTCCTAATGTTTTTTTTACACAATGCAGCGGACTTTTTCATCCCTCTAATCCTATTATGAGCTCTTAAAGTTTACTTGAAATCTAAAAATATGTAAGAGATAAAATGTTGAATCGGAAATATGCATGGAAAATCCCTCCAAACCCGTGAGCCTGGAGGGATACTTTGTTTATTCAGGTGAATCGATTTTTACGGCAGTGCAATGGTCAATGTATTGTTTGCTTTCTCCCAGCAGAAGGTCAGCTTGAGGCCGGTGATCTGCTCCACGTCCTGAACCTGGTAAAAGCGGTCCATGCGCTTATAGGAAGAACCCGAGAAACCTTCTTTCATAGAATATGAATCAAACGTGGTTCCATCTTTTTTTATCAGCGAAAGAGTACACAGGCTGCCGGCCTGCTTCAGATCCGAATTATCAACAAGTTGAGCCAGCCCGCTTCCGTCGAGCTCGAGCGTCATCGTCAGTGTAGAGAGGCTGACAGCTTTTACAACGACTTCATGTCCGTTGACCTCATAGGTTTTATTAATATCAAATGTCTGCATCTTCTCAGAATATGAAAGAGTCCAGGACAGCTTCCAATTTCCTTCCACGACAACACGCTCATTCCCCGTAGGACTATCGTTTGGTTCGGCATCAGTAAGATTTGCAAAATTAACCGTAATGGTTTTACCGTTCCAATCTTCCTTTTCCCTATTGTCCAGATATACTTCGTAATAGCGCTCGTTGGCTGCCCCGGAGGGCGATGCGGTGAGATCGCTGTTATTCATGAATCCGCAAGTAAGGCCAAAATTACGGCCGGCTCCTTCAATGTCAACGTCTATATCCAACCCGTTTGCATCCGACAATGTGATTCCTTCCGGTGCTTTGACACTAAATAGCAGATAGACACCGTTTTTATCGCCAAGCGTCTGAAGCGCCGTAATTGTTAAGCCGTTATCCGCCACAGTCCGGTCAACGGAAGCCACGGCTGCGTCCGAGGCCAGCTGGGTTTGCTGCTGCTCATTTGCTCCAAACCGCTGGGCGAGTTTACTATTCCATTGTATAACCTGCGCGGCCGCAGCCGTCACGCCAAGTGCCGCGATAACTGCTGCAAGTACAATGGGAAATCTTTTTTTCATGCCTTTTTTCTTCCCGGTTTTATTTAATATCTGAGTTTCCAATGTGCGCTGTACTGTTTCATGAAAGCTCTGCGGAACCTCAGGAAAAACATTTTTCCAATCGTTATTGTTCATGGGTCAGAACCTCCCGTTCTCCAAAAACTGACTTTAATTGTGTTCGTGCACGCGACAACCGACTTTTTACCGTACCCTCCGGTATTTTTAAAATCTCAGCCATTTCCATAGTCTTGAATCCTTCGATATAATGCAGGACAATAACCAGTCGAAGTTCTGTTTTTAGTTCCATGATGGCGTCAAACAAGCCCAAATCATTTTGCTGTTCCGAGGAAGCTCGTGCTTCCATATAATCTCCAAGCGGTACCACTCTTTTGTTGGCTCGGCAAATCCGGTAACATTCGTTAATCAATATCCTGCACAGCCATGTCTTGAAGAATCGCTCATCCCTCAGGCTGTGAAGTTTGCTGTATGCCGTAATAATAGTTTCCTGAACGGCATCCGCGCAGTCACTGTCGTTCTTCAGAATGGATTTGGATATGTGATACAGCGTTTTCTCCGCGCCTATCACTTGTTCGGTAAAATCATTTTTGTTCACTGCGGCTATTCCTTTTCATGTGCATTATGAAGTTCCTTTCCTTATCGACCGATAACTTTTTGAGCTCTGACAATTAGATTATTCAGGACGTTGTTTGGTTCACTCCTTAAGAAAAATATTTATTGTTTTAGCATACAAAAATTTGATACCCCTCCGGTATCAAAGCTTTGATAACTTTAGACGTAGAATCCTGCATACTTTAGAAATGAACAAAGGCCGATCACCTTTTAAAATGATTGGCCTTTGATAAAAGGTGCTTTTTCAATTTTTAATCTTGTTCGATTATGCTTTGATTTCAATCAACTTATACTTGTTTTTATCCTCTGAATAGTGCTTGCCTATATATGACAGCATCACGTCAACAGCTATTTCAGGTTTATTTTCGTTAAAATTCACCTTCTTAACCCCTTCCGGCAGCAGAGAAGAACTTCCGCAGGTACAAACAACGGCTATAGCCTGATGATCTGTATGCCTGGCTGCAAGCATTGCCAGATATTCATTGATGACAATACCTTTTTGCTTTTTGCGTTCTTTTAAAAATTCTATTATATTTTCCTCTTTATCAGCAAATAAAATGTCTTTCTCTGAAAGTCCCGAAAGCTCCTTTATTTTTTCAGCGTAGCCCATATTGTTCACCTTATCTGCTATAAGAAAACCATATTGATTACTTAGCAACTCCTTTGCTTTAGCAATTGCAGCTTCAAAATCAGGCACTATTTTGGTGAAATAATCATCTTCCAAATAGCTGTCAATGAGAATAATGGGTACATTAAACCTGTTTGATATTTTATAGAAAGCATCTTCACAAACATCCACCAGAAATACTCCGTCCAATTCCCTTTGCAGTATGATATCGAATTCAGGCCTTGCTGCATCTACACTGGCTATTAGAACATGATAACCGTTTTTTTTCAGCAAAACCTCAATCTCATTAATAAATTTGAAATAAAGAAAATCCTTCCAAGGTTTGAAATGAGTACTGCTTTTGACTACCATTACACCTATCAGGCCGGATTTTTTACTGGCAAGAGCCCTTGCAGTCAAATTGGGTACATACCCCAGCTCCCTGGCAATCCTGGATATCCTTTCCCTGGTTTCACCGCTTATGGTCTGTCCCTCAACATTATTCAAAACATAGGATACTGTAGCAAGAGTAACATTTGCTTTTTGGGCTATATCTTTCATTAATACTTTTTTCATACTCTAATCCTATCCTCTTTTAAGCATTTATCCGGAAAAATATTTCAAAATTTAATTGAATTCTTTACTTATTATCCTATCATACTTGTATTTTGTTTTCCATGCAGTTCACCAAATAATAAAATCTAATGCAAATACTCCGTTATTAATCAAAATGGGCATGATAGTTTGCAATATCATGCCCATTTTGATTAATAAACGTGCAATAAATTAATTCTGCCAGTCAATGGATACACTTCCTGTATCCGAAGCAGGTACGGTATACCTGTGATTGCCTCCACTTTCCCATATAACCTTCCCTGCTCCATCCTTTTTTATTGCTTTAAATTCAATAGCCTGTCCCGCCGGTAAAGCCGCAGTTAATGTCCATGTGGGATAATTCGGACACAGAGCCGGTCCTGCCGCGCTTGCCGGTGCCCAGTTTCCCAGCTCGGCTATATTGCCTGTTATATATACATTTTGTCCGTCCATCGTATATGCATTATTAACAGTGAATGTCACCTGGACAGATTTCGGAGTGCCTTCATAAATTATGCCGTTGGCTATGGTATACGTCCCGGGAGAAAAAATGTAGTTTTTACCCCCATTGTTGTCCCAGGCACCACTACCATTATTGAAGCAAGCTTGTAATGTAGTATTTGTTCCCATGCCAATATCATTTATTACGCTATAACCAGAATAAGTGTCGCCACAATCTTTCATAGGTACTCCGGGGGGAGTAGTCCAGTTGCCATCCGCCTGGGTATAATGGATATATGGAGTAGAATACCCCCGCTTGTAGTATATAGTTGTCTTACTTCCAAGTGAATCGGTAGCAGCAGTTATCGTATTACTTGCTTGTGATTGATTTCCTGCCGCATCTGTCGCTTTCACGTAATAGCTATAGGTTTTCCCGGGCGACAGGCCGTTATCAGTGTAAATGGTTTCCGTAATGAGGGTTGAGTTTACAGCGGTACCATCACGGTAAATAGTGTATCCGGCCATACTCACATTATCGGTAGAAGCTATCCAGGAGAGACTTATACTGTTTGCTGTCTTTCCTGTGCTGGTTAGTGCACCCGGAGCTGTCGGTCCCTGACTATCAGGATTTGTGGTAACACTTATCATGCTGCTGGTTGCAGATTCATTTGCAGCACCATCTTTTGCCGTTACATAATACGTATAGGTTGTATTGGGAATTAAGCCGGTATCCGTGTAAGAGGTATCGGTAATAAGTTTGGAATTGACAGCGGTACCGTTCCGGTAAACAGTATATCCCGATACTCCCACATTATCATTTGAAGCCGTCCATGAGAGGCTTACTGTGCTGCCCGTTTTCCCGGTATTCCTCAAGTCACCCGGTGCAGTCGGCGGTAGCGTATCCGGAGGATCTGTAGTTACACTGATGGTCTCGCTGGCCACTGATTCGTTTCCTGAAGCGTCAACAGCTTTTACATAATACGTATAGCTTGTGTCGGGAATCAGTCCGGTATCGGTGTAGGCAGTATCGGTAACAAGTCTGGAATTGACAGCTTTACCGTCGCGATATATCTTATATCCGCCAATCCCCATATTGTCGGTAGAAGCCATCCATGAGAGATTTACAGTAGTGCCCGACTTACCTGTGCTTTTCAGTCCTTCTGGAGCTGTTGGCGGCTCAGCATCAAGTGATGTTAAGATAATGTAGTCCAGATTGATATTTCCTGTATCGCCGGAATCATATTTATACGTAATGGCATTGCTCCCGCTGTTTAGCGTAACCTGCTCCACCGCATTGCTCCAAGTGTCCCAATTGGACAGATTCGGGAACGCGGCTGACTTTAATTTGACTCCATTGATATAAATGCTTACTGTTTTAACGGCCCCCGTGGCATTTGCATATCTCAGGTCTAACAAATAGCTGCCGGCAGTACTGACATTCACATTAAAAGTAGTAGTGGCACCGCTGTTTTGATATCCGTCCACAAAACCCTCGCCGGAATACCCCGAATGATTGCTGTTTATCCCTGCTCCGCCTGAAATGACAGCATTCTCGGCTTCATATATGAATACCGGCTTGGGAGGAGAAGGAGGATCAGGAATTGTACCAGGGATTACAATATTTTTTTCATTCCCTGCTGCTACCTTGATATAGACTACATTCCCATATGTATCAGCACCCGCAGTCCAGCCTTCACCATTTGCATTAAGCAGCTCTGTATAACTGCCGTATTTTGTTACCGGCTGTCCGTCAACTGTTACAGGTGCATTTGAAGTCATGTGGACTTTAGTAATATAATACTGTAGTTCCGGAGTATATGCTCCACTTTTGGCACCAATGTTCAAGGTCTCCGAATCTGCAGCATACAGCGATGTGATGGTTTGTTTAAAGTATGAACCGTTCTCATAGTCATATGTATTTCCGTCATCATCATAATAATTAAAGCTCGTTTCTTCAGTGTCAGGAAAAACATCAAGGTAAATATTACTTACCGGTTTCTCACCAACATAATTCATAAAGTCCTGTGTAGGAATTATTGCACCCTTCTTGATAAATAAAGGGACATCATCCCAATTTGTTGAATCTACGGCAAGTGTAACGTACTGTTCACCTGCATAGATTGTTCCATCAGAGTAATCAATCCAGGTACCGGCCGGCAAATAAATGCTCTTTGACGTTTGAGCAGACTTCATTACAGGCGATACCAGGAAATAATCTCCGAACATCCATGCATCTTTATAGTTGGCCACATTAATATCGTCCGGATATGCAAATGCTAATGGTTTCACCAGACCTATTCCCGTTTCATATGCCTGTCTGTCATAGGCATAAACATAAGGTATGAGCGTATATCTAAACTGCATTATTTTTTTAGCTGCCTCTTCGGCTACTGAACCGTATTCCCATGGCTGCCGCTGCTGGTTATTTTGACCATGAACTCTGAACATTGGCGTAAACGCACTAAACTCAATCCACCTTGCATAAAGCTCGCTGGAGGGTGTACCGTTAAATCCTCCGGAATCCATTCCCCACTTTGCTTCTCCAAGATTAACGGCAGAAAGCATTCTCTCTCTTTGAGCCGCCATAATATCAAAGCTGCTGCCTATATCTCCCGACCATAGACCATATGCATAACGTTGAGCCCCAAGGTAAAAATTCCTGTTTATGGACCATACCCTCTTGTTAGCATAGCTTCTTTGTCCGTCGAACATGGCTTTTTGCATATATAGCCCATGAAGGTTTGGAAAATTCACATCGACTTCGTCATTCCAATAGCCTTGAAGACCTTTGTCATAAGCCGACTTCATGTGAGACCACCACCAGGCTCTCAAACCGGCTTTCGAAAAGTCTACATTTTTTACTTCCAACTGGGAGGAATAATCAGTATAAGCTGATGATCCGGGCAGCCACCAGCCACCATTTGTAACATCGTTTGCCTGTACTGTGCCGGTATGTATCCTCGGCTTTTGTATCCCCGAAAGCTTTATCCCTTTAGCATCCATTACAGTTTTTAATGTCATGGATGCTGCACCGGGAAATTTTGTGGTATTCCAGGTAAACTCCCCGTAATTGTTTTGCCCCCATGCTTTCCAGTCAAAATCCAGACAGTAATTGTCAATAGGAATCCGTTTGGACCTGTAGGTATCTACAATTGTATTCAATTCACTTTCACTGATACCCCATTCCGTATTAGTAAATCCGGTAGCCCATTTTGGAAACATTGGTGCTTTGCCTGTAATATCTGTTGCCGATATCATAATATCTTCAGGGTTGCCTACCATAATGAAGTATTCGGTATTTTTCTTTGAAACACCGCTATAGTTAAGTTTTGTACTATCAATGCTAAAAGCGCCGCCATCGGAATCTACAAGTACTCCATACCCATTTGTGCTCCATACGAACGGGGCACCGCATCCCCCCTGATTGCCTGCGGCAACAGATCCGCCGTTGTTTCTCAGCAGTCCTGCACTTGAGTTGGCGCCGCAGCTGTAGCCGTATATGCCGTAAAAATTATCTCCCGGTTTATGGGTAAAGTTGACTCCTCCGATGTATACACCCCCCTCATCGGCTTCTTTAATAAGCAAATTCCCTGAGATATCAGATACCGATATTCTGAATGGGATTTTAGTAATTTTTACAACCATTTTGCTTGTAGTGATTACCATTGGATCTGAAACAATATCTATCGATGTTATATTTCCTTTGGTCCAGACCTTATCAGGATCAATCATCGGAGTTTCTTCACTGAAACTGCCTCCGGGCCTATAGTCAACCTTCAGTAGATCCGGCTTACAAACCTGTACTATAAGCTGGTCGGTACCAGAAAAAATATTGAGTGCATCCCCGTCCACCGTTACATTTGAAACATCACCAAATACAGCAAATACAGGATTGATAATGCTGAGAATAAATAATACAATTATAGTCAAAGAAACTGTTCTCACGCTTGATTTTATATTTTGCCTCCTCATAATCTAACTAATCCATCCTTTCTGCTTATAATTATCAAATGTTTAACTGTCTATTTTTATAGTCCAGTTTTATCTTTTGATATTAATTTGATAAAGAAAATCCTAAGCATCAAGCCACTAAAAAAAACTAAGTAAACCCTGATTGATATTTCATAACCAAAATTCTCCTTTCACAAGTGTTTTTGTCAATGCCAGCACTTTTTTATATATCATTGACAAGATTTTTTATCCATTTGCGTGAATTCACTCTGCGTAAGCCTATGATAAACCTGACAATTTCTTCACATGAAAGTATTAAATAAACCCAATAAACCTGTAACCCCAGTACAAATGCCGTAAGAAAGCCCGAGGGTACCCCAAACAGCCACGTTGTTGATGATTCCATGACAAGTATAAATTTACTGTCTCCGCCACTGGATAATATACCCGAACCTATAATCATATTGGAAACCTTGACCCAAAGGAAAAAAGCAAAGGCCATTAAAAGGTACCATGCATACCTGCCTGTTACATCCGAGACATTGTATATCCCAATATAAAATTTCGAAAGCGATATGACAAATACTCCCAGGCACAATGACAAACCAATGCTTAATTTAATAAATTTACTTGCATATTTAAGCACTTTTTGGTTATTGTCAGCTCCGATTGCGTTACCTAAGATTATACTTGTAGCACCGGCTATACCAGACAAGGCTCCGATGGTTATTCCCTGTATGGGAGCAGTAATTGCAACGGCCGTATACTCAATGGTTCCTATTCTTCCATAAATTATGCTATATACCGTTTCCCCCAATACCCAAAGAAATTCATTCAAAATAAACGGGTAAGTTGTATTGAAATAGCTTGCAAGCAAGGTTTTTGAAATTCCGTTCATCTGCCGGAAAGTAAATGCTGCCGGAAGCTTGGCTTTATATGTAACGGCAATTATTATTAAAAGCTCTGCAATTCTTGCAATAACAGTAGAAACAGCCGCCCCTCTCAATCCCATTTTCGGGAATCCGAATATTCCAAAAATGAGCAAATAGTTCAGTATTACATCTAATACTACCCCGATAATACTGGCTGTCACAGGAAGCTTTACATGGGTTGTCGCTCTCAGGACCGCAGAATATATAACTGTCAGCATTGACGGAATATAGCTGTATCCAACGACTTTCAAAAAAATGGCCCCTTCTGCCATAACTTCCTTATCTTTTGAGAATATTCCAATACAGAATTCCGGCGCTAAAATAGACAAGCAGACAAAAGCTGCAGTAATTACTCCCCCTGCCAGAAGCCCTATTCCCATCAATTGTCCAATCCTGCTGCTCTCTTTTTTTCCCCAGAGCTGGGCAGCATACACTGAAATCCCTGCGGCTATGGCATTTAAAACAAACATTAATATAGTAATTATCCTGTTGCTCATACCTACCGCAGCAATGGATTTTTCTCCAAGCTGTCCCACCATAATCTGGTCAGCCATATTTAACAAGCTCATGATAACGCTTTGAAGTGCTATGGGAATAGCAATTTTCAATACATCTCCCATAAACTCTCTGTTTCCATCTAAAGAACTTTTTAAATTCGACCGTATAGTTGATATATCTAACATCAAATAAACCTCCAATTTTTGTTTTTTAGCCTGCAGATATGTACCTGTTTACATTCTTGTGTACCTTAAAAGGGTATAATTTTGCTTTGGTTTTACTTCCTGCAATTCATACCTCTTGAGTTCAGGTAAATTGGTATACCCGTCACCATCAACCAGTGTAATATTATTGGCTCCCCCAATTATGACCGGCATCTGCATTAAAACTATTTCATCAATCAGTCCTTCCTTGATCAGATTCCAATTCAGCTGTCCTCCGCCTTCCACCATAATACTGTGTATGGAATGCATGCTTTCAAGCCGACGGAATAATTCCTTAAAATCAACAGTGTCCTTTCCACATATTATGCAGTCCTTGTTCATCTTCCTGATAGCCTCTACTTTTTCATCATCTGCACAATTTTCAGTAGTGACAATAATTGTCTTCTTTTCATCCTTAAAAATATTTGAATAAAGTTCTATATCCATGGTAGTTGTGGGTACAATTCTTACCGGATTTCTATCCTGTTCAAACCTGTTAGTTAAAAACGGATTATCTGTTTCTATAGTTTTTCTCCCTACCATTATTCCATCCATACTTCCCCTGAATTTGTGAATATATCTGATATCTTCGGTGCTGAACATATCAAAAAGATCTTTACTTGAATTTCCTGCACCTAATGTAAGCTTGCCATCTATGGATATCTGACTGAAAATAACTGTTTTCATTTCCAACACCTCTTTCTACCGACTATACGCAATAAAGTAAGTTTATTTTTTCCTTCATTTTTCTCATGGTTTCATCGATTTCAATGTGACCGTACCAGAATAATTCCTTTCCCTCTTCCAGCACCGGCCACAGTTTTTCGCTGTGACCGGTTACCAGAAGAGGATGGCATTCATGTATTTGTCTCAAAACAACCTTCTTGTTATCGGAAGCATATCTAATAAGCTTATCACCTACTTTCATATTGAGAGGAATCCTGTCCACCTGGTTAATCCACATCATCTGACATTTTTCACCAAGCAGGAACTCCCCAAACCCCAACAGGGAAGCCCTGTATTCAGATTCAAGAGAGTGTCCTGTATATACCAAGCCCAGTGTTGAGGTGACGGAAGTGCAGCATTTGCCTCCTATGGAAGGAATACGGCAAACCCCGGTGTTTTCTCCGAATTTTTTCATAATATAGCTGAATGACCATTCACCTGCAATGATAGCCCCAACTTTACCTTCAAAAAATTTGTCCAGCATTTCAGTTGAAGCAGCATATGATTCAAGTATTCCTTTATCCATCATTGAGCGTATAAAACAGAAGGCTTTTTTCAGAGCAGTAAACTCGATATTATTAGGATCCTGATCCTTAACAGGCCATGCATCAAAAGCCGACAGTACGGGAAGTATCCAATAAAGCTGGTATGTATCCAGTGAAATCGGCGTTACCTGTTTTCTCTGGAGTTCTTGCACCATTACGTCCAATTCCTCCCAATAAAGTATTCCATAAGGAAAAATCCTTTTGTTATAGTATAGGATCAAATGATTTCCCCCTAATATTGGAAGACCATACTGCCTTCCATCGAAAATCATTGTTTTAAGTGCATTTTCATGAAGCTTGTCTTTATAAAGATCTTCAGGTACTGCAGAAAAGCCGCCTTTATAAGCAAACATTACCATATCGGACGGAAGGAATGCCATCTGAGGCATGTCAATATCTTTCGGGTGACTTTTAAAAAATGCAGTTATTTCATAAATATTTTTAACCACGGGTATTACGTTTACATTATTCGTTTCTGAATACAACTCACATATTTTTTCCAAAACTTTTATGGATATATCACCGGGACCATCAAATTCGTGCCATAATATCAGCTTCTTGGCTCTTTTAAGTATTTCCATATTTACCTCCTGATGCACTTCATCTCATAGAGTGTTTTTTAGAACAAGGGCCTGGCCTGGATTCAAATCGGTGCTCCGGATGAATGCATGAATATCACTGTCTGAGTGCGTATCGGCTACAACTTCAAAGAAAAAGAATTCCGGAAGTAAAGCTTTCAGATCAATATGGCAGTCCTTCTCCATATTTAAATTAAGACAGCACAGCAGCACATTTATTCCCTTCCTGTATCCGAAAACAATAGTATCCTCCGGCGAGTCAAGAATAATAAAGTTTTCTGGCCAAATATAGCTTTGATACTCTTTTCTTAAACCAATTAAGCGGTTAAGCAAGCATATCATTGATTCAGCATGCTCATTATTCCATTTAATTGTCATTTTATTAAAAAAAGCTTTGGCAATTAGAGCACCATTTGTATTATCCGCCAATCCACAGTTCAATGGCTCTCTTTCATTTACTTCAAAACCAGTGGTAATATACGGTATCCCTTTTGGCATAAAGTAATTGAAAACTGCCATATTTCTTGCAAGAAGCACTCCCCCGTCTCTGCTTGTAATACGGGGCGTATCTGCCGTCTCTGCACAAGCAAAAATATGTATTTGAAGACCTGAAAGGCTTTTCAGATACTTTGTTAAATTATACTTATTTATTTTGGACATTTGATTCCAGTTATTGCCCAGCATAATATTGTAACCGCTCAGCGATGCCTTAATATGGTTTTCATTTATCAAATCCTCGCTGATCAGAATCGCATCAGGTTTTATCTCCCTGATCACTTCAAACAGATGGCTTAGCAGTTGAGTGGGTACCGTATGTCCGATATCCACCCGGAATCCATCCAATCCGTATACCTCCAGGCTGTGGCGTATGGATTGTTCAAGCAGTTCCCATAATCCGTAATTGGGCTGAATTCCGGGAAACATGCTGCATTTTATAGTATCGAACATTACATATGGGGGTTGATCCGGCTTGATAAACCTTTGGGCACTGGGGTTGATATCCATAAACAGCCTGATGAAGGTTATGTCGGTCCATATTGGTTGAACATCATTTATCCAGTCTGAATGAGCCGGGGCCGTTGTGATTTTCATTTCATTCTCAACAAGTTTTAATAATTCTTCTCCCGTTTCCTCACTTTTTTTCTTCAATTTTTTCCATAGATCCGGATTTATAATGTTAGGCGGATTTGTAAACTTCTCCAGATGTAAAAGAGTTTCTTCGGAATTGTACACAGTTTCCAGATTTTCGTGTGTACATTCCTGAAAGAATCCCAGTTCCGGAACTTTAGGAGGACGGAAGCCTTCCAGCGCATCAAGCCTGATCCAATAAACCCAATCCGGATGATCTTTAATTAAATCACTGTTTACAGCTGTTACCCGGGGAATAAAATCATGCACCACTCTGATTCCAAAAAGATGGCATGCTTCTATAAGTGCGGTAAATTCCTTATCCAAAGAGAAGTTTTCCAGTTCATCCAGCAGGGGATCGTGTAAATTGGCATCCAGTTCAAAATAGCTCTTTATGGCATAAGGTGAGCCAATATCTCCCTTCTGTTTGAATTCACTGTATTTTGTAACAGGCAGCAGGTAAAGAATATTTACCCCAAGCTCTTTTAATAGGGGAAGCAAAACAATCATCCTGAGAAATGTCCCTGATTCGATTTTATTGTCATGGTTGTAGTCCCATGCAGTCGTGTATCTTACCAACGAGTTATAAATCACACTGTTATCCAGTTCCAATGTTTTTTTATTTTCATCATCCACCTTATTTTCTAGAATATAGCTAATTACTGAGATAATAAATTCATATGCATTTATACGTATCTGCTCATCTTTCTCTTCAATAATTTTCCTGTACCCGACTCTGTTCCAGACAGAAGGGATCCAGAATAAAATAGACTGTTTATTATTGCGGCTTGCTAAAAAATCATAAATCTTCAGCAGGTTTTCCGAATTATTCATTGTTTTTGCCTCCTTTAGCGTATAATCATTGTCACGGGTAAAGTGCGGTTTTGACGGAAAATCCCTTGAGGGCGGCTTTTGTCTCCAAATCACAGCCTATTAATTCGTTAACTGCTGCCCTATGTTCACTAAATGGATATTTTTTTGTGATCAGGGTTTTTAAATCAGGCAGTGCCGAAGCAAAGCTTAAGGCTGTTTCAAACATAAGGTGATATTCGCCGCAGCCAAGTATTTTTACAGCATTTCCTGAATAACTGGCAGGCAAGAATTTGAAAGTATAGGTTGGATTCAAACCCAGAAGAATTATTTTGCCTCCCCGCTCGGTGTATTTTTCGGCCATTTCCAGTTGGTTGCCTACAGCGTCGATGACTATGTTGAACTTCCGGCCGGAATTTATCTCCAGAATTTTTTTCAAACTTATTTTATCAGGTGTAAAGACAAAGTCTGCAATACCCTTGGCAAAGTTATAGCGGAATTCATCCTTTTCCACCGCTGCAGTCAATCTGCACAGCTTTTTGCTTACAATTTGACAAAGCATACCCATTGGGCCTGAACCGATAACAAGCACTGAATCATCAGGCCTTACTCCGGCTTCCATAAAATTATGCAGAACACATGCTAGCGGCTCTACCATCAACGCTGTTTCCCAGTCCATCTTATCCGGTATTCTGTAAATGAACATTTCATCGCTTACAAAGTACTCTGCAAAAGTGCCATGAATATTTAAACCGGCAATTTTCATGCCATTTTTATCAGACCCACAGCAGAGATGAGTCTCACCCCTTCTGCAGTAATAGCATTTCCCGCAGTATTGATTAGGGTCTATAACAACTCTATCTCCCACAGCCACCTTCACCACAGCACTTCCTGTTTCAATAACCGTTCCCACAGCCTCATGCCCTCTGATAATTCCAAACAACCCCTTTTCTTTTCCGGTTATGACACCTAGGTCGGTTCCGCATATCCCGGTCAGATGAATTTTAACTTTAACATCTGTAGAAGAGGTTATAACAGGCTCTTCCATTTCTTTTTTTTCAATTTTTAAATTCTCACTCCATACTAATGCTTTCATTGGCACACACCCCACAATGTAAAATAGTTAAAAATAGTGCATCTTAAAGATTTATATATTTCAGCTCTGAAAACTCTGCTGAAAGCTTGACCTTTTCAAAGGTTTTCGCAAATATTCCACAGCTGGAAATAGTCTCACAATCTGTTATTTCATATTTTTTATTCCAGCTTTCAGTTTTGTCTTTTTTAATAAAAAAGCTCAAAGTAGAGCCCTTCTTTTTTGTTCGAAGAAATGCCCCGTTCTCAGGAATGCCTGTTGTAAAAAGCGTATAACTGTCGCCTTTTTCCGGACAGAGTACCGACACCGTGTATCCCTTATCCAGGCAGAACATTATTTTGATACCATTTTCAAAAAATACTATAAGTCCACTCAAATATGGCCCTTGCTTTGTCTTATCAAGTTTAACCCTGGCCTCAAGAATAAAATCTTCAAACATCTCAGGATGTGCAAGCAATTGAGGAGCATTGTCCTGTACATCCCAGGTATCGTAGACTGTATGCGGGAAAAGCTTGAAGACTACTTTTTCCTTCTCCCTTATGATTTCTGCCTTTCTATAATTCTTAACAGTAAAAAGCTTGAACAAATCCCTTTCACTGTTTTCAATAAGCTGACAGCCAAAATCCAACTGCGCTATTAGCTTCATAAGCTTTAATCTGAATTTATTTTCAAGACTGATATTTCTATTTATTTTTGACCGGACCAAATCTGAATCTATGGAGTTTCCAGCTGCTGCATCCAAAATCGCAAGCTTGATTTCATTCCAGATTGCCGAGGTTTTTCTAACAAAGAATTTCAACTCGGATATTTCCTGTGAATGGCCTCCAGCTTTTTTAAGCAGTTTGTATAGCAAATCATAATAAACCTGTTTAAAATTGAAAATAGTAAAACTGTTAGTGGCTTCATTCATACTGATTTTGATTTCATTGCTTATTTTTTTAAGGAACTCATATTCAGGATAATTTATTACTGATTTATTATTCTCGATATCTCTTAAATGCTGCAAATGATCCATAAGAAGCCTCTCAATGGAATATGAGTCTTTCGGCAGAGCACGGCATTTCTGGAGTACCCACATGTGAGAAGCCTCAATATCGGGATAATAGTATTCAAAATACATGTTGTTCATTGTATAGAGGTCTTCAGCCTTTATGCAAAAATCTTTATATATTGTATTTGAGCCATTATCCAATTGCATATTGTCAAGAATATGGTAAATTCCTCGTTCCTCGTCATAGCCCTTTACAATAATAAAATGCCTGTGCCGGCTTCTGAGATATCCCTGGGTGTAATAAAGGCCAAAGAGGTCTACTGGAACCAGCACCGGAGAATTTTTATCCAAAGCCCCTTTTAATTTCTGATGCATTTCATTTTCATTCAGATAGCTTTCTGTTATAAAACTTAAACCGGTTTTAGGCTTCATTACATTTTCGTGAAACTCGAAAAACTCATGAAATATACCGGATTCAAATACTTCTGTGAACCACCCGTCAACCATATGTGTACTGTAATAACCAACCATAAAAAGGAATATGTCAAAATACCCTTCTCCATAAGCCTCATACATTATGGCTATAGGTCTGTAAAAGCAGTTCAATTCTTCCCATGTATAGCTGTCAGTATTTTCAACAACACTCTTTATCAATTTGAATTTATCTGTTTTTATATTCCCGATATTGAAACTTTTTGTTTCCGTCTCTTTTTCAAGCTCATATACAGGGTCTATTTCCGGGGCAGGTATGTAACCGCCGCCGGCTAGTACAAGCGATGCCTGTTTGGCTATGGTTCTATTCTCGTAAATATCCGTTACCTTCAGTGAAAGATTACGTTTTTTCAGCTCTGCTACCAGCTTCATCGTAAGCAGTGAATGGCCTCCAATCAGAAAAAAGTCATCCTTTACTCCGACCTTAGCTACTCCCAGAACTTTTATCCAGGCATCGGTAATCAACGTTTCAAGTTTACTTTTGGGTTCAATATAATTGGGTTCCGTCTCTGTATATTCAGGTTTCGGAAGTGATTTTATGTTGACCTTACCGTTTGATGTAAGCGGAATGTTATCTAAATACACAAAGCATGAAGGCACCATATAATATGGCAGCACCTGCTTAATGTGTTTTTTTAGTTCATAGTCAGATACCTTTTTTTCGGCAACCAAATACGCACAAATTAATTTTTGTTCTGGATTACCTTCGTTAAAAATTACTAAAGCTTCTTTTATAGCACTATGAGCTGTAAGACAGGCTTCAATCTCACCCAGCTCTATACGGTAGCCTCGTAATTTCACCTGTTTATCCGCTCTTCCTGCAAATTCAATGTTCCCGTCAGGCAGCCATCTCCCAAAATCCCCTGTTCTGTACATACGACAGTCTGATAGTTTATCCGTACACTCCCCAAAAACAAACGGGTTATGTACAAACTTTTCTTCTGTCAGTTCCAGCCTGTTCAGGTAGCCTTTTGCCACCCCGTCACCAGATATGTACAGTTCCCCTGTAACTCCCTCCGGCAGAAGATTCCCATATTCATCGAGAATATAAATCCTGGTATTTGATAATGGCTTTCCAATAGGTATTGATACAGCGTTATCCTCCACTTTATTTATAGGATAATAAGCGGCAAATACTGTGGTTTCGGTAGGTCCATAAGCATTTATTACCTTACCTGCCCCAAGGTGCCTGACTGCTTTTCTCATATGCTCGACCGATGCCCTTTCACCGCCGACAAGTATCTTCCTGACATTTATCAGACTGTCCAAATTGGTATCAACCAGAATATTGAACAATGCGGTTGTGATGAAAAATAATGTTACGTTTTCCCTCTTGATTATGTCCGACAACCTTGCAATATCGGTTATATCCCGCTTTTGTATCAATACCAGGGCTGCTCCGTTCAGAAGTGCACCATATATATCAAAGACACTTCCATCAAAGGCATAGTTGGACAACTGGAGAAGCCTGTCCGACCGGCTGATATCAATATAGTTTGTATTCTTGACGGTTCTGGCTACGCTTCTGTGTTCGATAATCACCCCTTTGGGCATACCTGTTGAACCTGATGTATAAATGATGTAGGCCGGATTTCCGGAGCTAATATTAATATCAAGATTTGAACAATCGCCTTTGTATAGCTGCCGATCTGAAAGATCAATATAATCGACATTATATGCTTTGCTATCAATCTTACTTTGTCTCTGTCCACCGTAAAAAAGTAGCAGGCCGGCTCCACTGTCCTTCAGCATCAGCCCGATTCTCTCTTCTGGAAAGGTTGGGTCCAGGGGCAAATAAGCTCCTCCGGCTTTTAAGACTCCCAGCATACCTATTATCATTTCTACCGACCGCTCGGTAATCATTCCAACTGTATCGCCGGGCTTTACTCCCCTGTCCGCCAATACTCTTGCAAGGCTGTTTGCCTTTTCGTTCAACTCCCTGTATGTAAGACTGTTTCCTTCAAATATCAATGCGATGCTCTCCGGGGCAAGCTTAACCTGTTTCTCGAACAAATTATGCAAGGCTTTATCTTTTGGATAATCTTCATTGGTATTGTTGAATTGCTCTAATATTCTGGAACGTTCTTCATCAGATAGCATATCCAATGCACAAAGCTTGACAGAGGAATTATCACATATTACATTTTTTAGAATATTTGAGAATTGATTAATAATGGTGTCAATGTCAAGTTCGGTAAATTCATCCCTGTGATATTCCATCTCTACCATGAAACCGCCACTATTTTTTCTGTCGCTGATATGCATCCGCAACGCTTCGATCTGATGTCCATTTTCCACCAACTCGCATTCATAGTCCATATTATCGGTATCAAGTTTGACATTCTGATATGACAAAACAATATCGAAAAGTTTATGCTGTGCCTTGTTTTTCTTTCTATAATCTTCCGTGATATCATTAAGTGCATACTTTTGATTAGCCGATACCTGTTTCCATTTCTTTTTCACATCAGCCAGATATGAAATAAAGTCCTTGTTCATTTCCACATTTATTCTAACGGGTAATATATTTACAAACATACCAAATATCTTTTTCTCGGCTTCATTAATTCTGTTTAGGGCAATACTCCCTACAACAATATCCTTTTCAGATGTAATCTTGCGGATATAAACAGATAGAACTGAAAGAAATATGATAAATGGGCTATATCCCGTATTACTGCTGAAAAGTCTTATTTTATCCGATAACTCCTGGGATATCTTATATACTTTTCTCTTTGACTCCAGTTTTCCGGTACCGGGTTTTAGCACTGTAAAGCCCGGAATAGTACTGAATTCATTTTTCCAGAACTCTTTGCTTTTATTTAAAATCTCTTTATAGTCAGGCCTGTTTTTATAAAACTCCGCTTCTGCAATATAATTGCTGTAGCAAGGTACCGAATCCTCAATCTCCATGTTATTTTTCAAGCAATGGTAGTATTCGGTCAGTTTGTTTAATAGTATGTTATACAAGGACCATGCATCCATTAATATGTGATGCACCTTTATAAACAAAGCTGTCTGTGCATTTGGAGCTCTAAGAATGGCAAAGTAGAACAAGTCTGTATCTATCAGGGTAAATGGAGTCTCAGCCTGCTGCTTCATCCATTCCCTTATATCTTCAATTTTTTTGCTGCTAAAATCAAATATGTCTGTATGTTTATATTTATACGGTTTTACATACTGCTTGGGTATATCATCACATTCAACAATATGCAGTCGAAGCCCATCATTTTTTTCTATAATAAGATTCAATGCCTTATTGAGCATTGAGTAATCCATTTCTTCTTTAAAATTAACTGAAAGAGCATAATTAAAAAGGCCAATGCCAGGATAAACCTTTTCTGCTTCCCAAATTCCAACCTGGGGATCCGCCAATTTGTAAAGTGGGCTTTTTTCTTTGCATTCTTGGCCAGTGTAGTTTAAAACATAGTTATTATTCAAAATATCACCTCTTATAACACACAGGTTAAATTTAAAAATTTTCTTACCTTATGCGCGTTTCAACGAGACGGGGATATGCTCACCGCCTGAAAACCAGATCGGTACCCGCCACCTGTGGAGGTAGGGGACATTTATTATCGCCTCGTTATCTTCCGTCATAGAAATTTTATCTTTATAGATATATGTTTTTAGATAAGCAGTGTTCATTTAATGCTATCCCGGGATACCCGGGATAGCATTACTTCAGTGGCTAAATAAGTTATTGAGATAATACATACAGAGTAACCCTGTATTAGTTCTGCCAGTCAACAGTTACAGTTGATGTCCCGCTGACCGGAGTGGTCACTGAGTGGTTTGATCCTCCCTCCCAAACAACATTTCCTGAAGCATCCTTTTTAATAAATTTGAAATTGATGGTTGTACCCGCAGGAACATTTACATCATAGAACCAGGTAGGATATGTACCTATAGTGCTGGTATTATTGAATATCGGTCCGATTGCCTTGGCAGGATCCCAATTTGACAATTCGGCTACACTTCCTGTAAGGTAGACATTGGTTCCATATGTGGTTTGCGCATTATTTACCTTGAAGCGCACTGTTACCTGAGGCCCGCTCAGCACTTCGAACATGTCAAAGATATTGCTTGCTGTTCCTGCTGAGGTTACAACAGTAACGTTATATTTTCCTGCTGTAATGGATGGGATTTTAACCTTTATCTGTTCTTCACTCCAGGATTCTATTGTTCCTGCAGCAGTTCCAAACTTGACTTGACCGGCGGTAGTACCAAAGCCTCTGCCATCAACAGTAATTACGTTATTGGCTATACCCATTGTAGGCCCTACATTACCGATTACCGGAGCAGTTGCTCCGCCTGTATACTGCCATACGCCGACTTCACCTGCTCCCAAATTAAATGTTGTTACTGCTCCTGAGCCTGCTGCAGTAATACTGTTTCCGTTGAGAGAACCTTCAAGCACATCATTGTATGTTCCGGTCGGAAGTGATGTGATTAATCCTGATATATCGTAGCCTGTCGTGGTACTCCGGTTAACAGCAGTAACGACTACGCTGCTTCCGAACTTACGTTCATAAATAAATACATCATTGTTTATCCATCTTTCAGTAGTAGATCCATATGCCAGGGCAGGATTTGTTTTACGCAAAGGGGCAATCTTGCTTATTACTTTGTATGCGTTGGTAGTTTTACTGAATGCTGGCATATCCTTACGATTATCTGGATCGGCTGTACCCGAAAGATATTGTTCAGTTCCATAGTAGATTGTTGGAACACCACGGGAGGTCAGCAGAACAGCGTAGGCCTGATCAACTTTTCTCTGATTTGAACTTGATAGTGTGTAAAAACGGCTTAAATCATGATTATCAATAAATGTAACCTGGTTATTTACCTCATCAAAATCAGAATCAGTTGATGTGAAAACAGACTTCAGGTCATACATTGTACCTGATCCGCTTCCGATTACATTACGCACCGAATTTGCAAATCTGAAATCAAGAAGGCTCATACCGCTTTCATTTGCAAAATAATTCATCTGTGAGTCTGAAGCCGTTCCACCGGTAAACCATTCTCCGAATACAAATACAGGTTTATGGCTGTATATACTGCTCAGCCAATTTTTTTGCCAACCCTGAGGCATATGCTTTACAGCATCAACACGTATACCGTCTATACCCCAATCAAGCCATTGATTTATAGCATCTTTCATATATGTATCAACCGTACTGTTTAAATGGTTTAGATCACCAAGCCCATAAAGGCTGTGGTATATTCCATTCTCCAGTGTACTGAAGTCTGACCAGCTCAAGTGATGGAAAATACCGGCTGAGTCGTTTGTAAACCCTCCTATCAGGGTTCCGTTTCTATAAAGTTTCCCATCCTCCGGAAATACAATATTTCCGTTTTCAGCCGAAGAAGTATGGTTTGGAACAAAATCAATAATTATTTTGATATTCTTGGCATGAGCTGTACTTACAAGATTTCTAAAATTAGATTCTGAACCAAAGAACGAGTTAGTCTTGAAAAAATCCCGTCCCCAGTAGCCATGATACGCAGCTGAATTATTTGAGGGATCCAGAGTTGAAATATTGTCTACCGGAGGTGAAATCCACAGCGCAGTTATACCCATATCGGTAAAGTAATTGTCATTGATCTTGTTAATAAGTCCCTGCCAGTCTCCTCCATGATATTTCCTTAGATTGTTCTTGTCAAAAATATCACCGGCAGGGTTATTGGTTGAATCCCCATCAAGAAAGCGGTCCGTAAATACCTGGTAGATAACATCTGTAGAGCAATTGGCAGTGTTTCCGACACTGCTGTCCGAAGCTGCCCATACCATCATACTTGACAAAAGCAATACAAGTATGATCATTACCGGAGCAAAGAGCTTCAACACTTTATTTCTCTTTGTTTTCATACATTCTTACCTCCTGTTTCTTTTAATATTGGATTTAATGCAGTTTACTTAACCGGTTAACCGATCTTACACTTTTACATCCCTTTTCACCTCCTCTTATGGACCGTATAACATTGGATACAAAGACGATATTCCAGACATTATTTAAAGTTACCAGACAGACTCGACCTATCTGCCTGACGGCCCGTCCACGTGCTGATACTTCGGAACCTATGTATTGTGTTTACATATTAGGATTATTATGGGAGTTGACCTTCCAAAAAAACCTTGTTCTTGTAAACCTTAATAAAACAAACATGAAAGCTTCTGTTTATAGTTTATATCAAGTTATAAGAACAAGGTTTCCTTGAAAATCCGTACAGTTTAGTTATTAATCTATAATGAAGGAGAAATTCGCAAAACTTAATCGCTTAAGTAAATTTATTATACTATATATTCCAAAATATGTCTACATTTTACAATTATTTATGGATATTTTATTTTTACTCTGTCTTTATTTTAATTTAATATCCAATAATAATGTCTCTTCAGCCTCTAATTTAACCCTTAAAAGATCTCCATCTGTTTCAATGCTGTCATTTAATCCGTATATGGTCTCTGTTTCAGCTGCATCTCCAATATACCCAACTGGAATCTCAATTGTTTTCTTCCCGGAGTATTGTGAGTTAACAAAAAGAATTGCCTCTTTCCTGTTGAATCTGGCGTAAGCTATAGCATGTTCTTCTGCTAACAGCATCATAAAACACCCCTCCTTTAAGACCTTGCGTTTTCTTCTTAGTTTTATCATATATCTATAGACATTATTCGTTTCTCTGTCCCAGTTTTCACTGTTCCAATCCATTGGATACCTGCAGTACTCAAGTGCATCGGTTTCTCCCCTTAAACCTGTTTCATCTCCGTAATATATGCACGGAACCCCCTTGAAGGTCATTAGCATTATCATTGCTGTTAATGCATTTTTTTTACCTATATACGGTGAGGAGTGTATTCTGTGTATATCATGGCTGCCTATAAGGTTAAAACTGTTTCTCTGAATCTGATATGGAATTCCCGCAAAATGGTTTATCATTTCATTTCGAAATACAATTCCGTTTTTTACAGTGTCCTTTTTATTTCCGATTGCCCAGGAAAGTGTAAAATCAAATTCACCCAGGTACTTCCTTACCGGTCTTAAAAAACCCATATAGTTCATAGAGCCGTCCCACATGTCTCCCTGCAGATATTCCCTGCAGTCAAACATATTTTCAGTAAAAATGTACGCCTCCGGATTTAAACCTTTGAGCTCTGTCCTTATTTCTCGCCAGACCTCTTTATCCTTCTGCACTCTGTCCATTTTTGCTACGTTTTGTCCTACGTCAAAACGCCACCCGTCAATTTCGAACGGGGCCTTCATCCAATGCTTCAATACACTGTCCTCATTTCTGTAAATGGTATCCATTAACTCTTCGCAGGAATAATTTAGGGTGCACAGATTATTCGACCCGCTCCAGTGCTCAAGTGAGCCATCCGGTTTAACAAAATAAAATTCGGGTTTTTCCTTAACCCATTTGCACAAATCCCCAGTGTGGTTTACAGAAATATCGAGAATTATTTTCATACCCTGCTTATGTAGTACTTCTACAAGCTCTATTAATGCGTTATTACCGCCGAAACACTTATCTACCTTCATATAGTTGTTACAATCATACTTGTGATTTGTAGCGGCTTCGAAAATTGGATTAAGATATAGTGCATTTATTCCAAGTGATTTTAGGTAAGGGATTTTCTTTCGTACCCCTTCAAGGTCCCCGCCAAAGAAATCAACAGCACCAAATTCCTGGTGTGCACCGGGCTTTTCATTCCAGTCCCTTTTTGATGAAACAAACCCCTTATAGCAGTACTCTCCATCTTTTATGTCATTTTCCCTGTTTCCGTTAAAATAACGATCTACAAATATCTGGTAAAAAATCGCTTCTTCTACCCAATCCGGCTCTTCGTAGTCCGCAACTATCTTGAAATCATTATCTTCATTTATGACGTATTCAAATAAACCAGCCTGATTATAAAAATAACACTTCTCATTTGTACAAATAATAAAATGATATTTGATAAGCGGTTGATTAACGGTTATACTTTTACGATAAGTTACAAATTTACCTTTTTCCCCTCCAGGCTTCATCTGCTCTATTTTTTCTTCTCCGTTCCTGGTATATCTTAAGTATATTTTATCCACAGGCGAATCCCTAAACAAACGGATACCTATCCTTAACTGATCTCCTATTTTCGGATTTCTTATATTCAGAAACATACCCGATCCTTCTGAATATATGCTTTCTTCCCAGTTTAATCCATGACTCATGTTGTTTCCTCCTCTGCGACGGATAGTCGGCAACCAAACTCTGAAATGTGCTTACTATTTTATTTTCCTTCATCAACGTACATCAGGCTATAATATTCCTGAATCATTCTTGCTGCTGAGAAATTCCATGTTGACATTTCAATGCTTGCCCTCATCATTTCCAACCACTTTTCTCTGTTTTGGTAGAAGGTCGGAATCACTTCCTCCAATAAAACCTTGCACAGTGATTCTCCGTCAACCTTTTCATGGTCGTCGCCTTCATAACCGTCGCCTATTTGCCATCCTGTTACTCCGTCTACACAGCCTTCCGGCCACCAACCGTCCAGTACACTGACATTAAGAACACCGTTCATGGCAGCTTTCATTCCTGACGTACCACTGGCCTCCATAGGTCTTACGGGATTGTTCAGCCAGATATCACAGCCTCTTGTCAGAAGCTTGCCTATCTTCATATCATAGTTCTGCAGGAATATAACACTGCCAGGATACATTTTTGACATCCTAAATAGATCAGCAACTATTTTCTTACCGGTAAGATCGTTAGGATGAGCTTTGCCTGAAAAAATAATCTGCAGTTTCTTCTGTTCTAAAAGCGGTTCTATAAATTCTCTGTTCTTAAATATAAGGTCACTTCTCTTATACGGAGCTGCTCTTCTGGCAAAGCCTATGGTAAGCACACTTTCGTCCAGCTTTATCCCATTTCTTTTATTTATTTCGTCAAACATTTCCCGCTTAGCCTCCAGATGGGACTCCCAAATGCCGGTCTTAGCCTGATATGCCTTATAAACCCGCGAATCCTGCCATGTACCATTATGTACACCGTTGGTAATTGCAATAATCTCAGATGAACCGTCAACATGGCGCCACATTTTTCCGGCAGTCTCGCCATGGAGCTGTGCAACAGCATTCGCTTTACGTGAAAGCCTGAGTCCTGCAACAGTCATACTGAAAGGATCCCCTCCTATTTTCGTCATCTGCTCATATGTCAATCCGTTATATGCTCCTATGTATCTGAGAAGCTCATGCTCATGAATTTCATTTCCGGCTGCCACCGGAGTGTGAGTCGTAAAGATTATTTGCTCCCTGGTTTTAGCCCATGCTTCATCAAAGGACATATTTTCATTATCCATTTTCTCTCTTATTAACTCTATCCCGGTAAGTACAGGGTGGCTGTCATTGAAGTGGTATATATCCACATCAATATTCAACGCCCTTAATGCTTTAAGGCCGCCTGTACTTAAAATAATCTCCTGTGCCACCCTCTCTTCGGAAAACCATCCGTACAGCTGTCCCGTAATCAGGCTTTCATTATTGTCCGGCACATTTGTATCCAATAAATACAATGGTACATTTTCATATTTATCACACATCCAAACCCTGCACTTTACAATATTCCCTTTAATTACGACAGTTACCGTGACACCTGTATCCTTTAAAAAGTCATAATTATTTTCGTGGTAACAGTCATACGGCATACCGTTTTCATCTATTAACTGCCTTGTATAGCCCTGTCTCCAGAGGATCCCTACACCAACCATCGGAACTGCTTCATCCTTTGCGGCCTTAAGTATATCTCCCGCAAGTATTCCAAGGCCCCCCGAATAAATTTTAAAGTCCTCATGCAGCCCAAACTCCATACAAAAATATGCTACGCTGGGCAGCTTTTTATTATCAGTTATCATATATTACAACCTCCTGGTGTTCCCGGTTAAATTATTACCATGAATTGAACAGCCGTAACTTTACAAATCATGAATAATTTTATTATGTTATGCTGGCTATTATAATTTCCCCCGGTTCTAATTTAAAAACATCATTTATATTACATTTCCTATTAACAAATACAAAATTTGTATAAACAATTTCTATGTATTTACTCCCGGTTCTCATATCCTTATGTAAAAATACGGCTAAATCAACATCTGTTTTCTGTTCCATATTCCTATTGGCTAAAAGCAAGACATTTTTCCCGGTTTCACTGTCGTAATAACCTATAAACAGGATGTCTCCGGTCCAATCTCTGTCGATTGGACATATCGCCAGTTGTTTTCTTTTTATGAGATCTATAAATTGCCGTCTCAGTTCATAGCCTTTTTTGAGCTTCTCCGATATATATACACTCTCACTATTATCCCAGTGCATCCGGTAATTATCAAAGAAGGCCAGCTTTCCGTACATGGGGTCCTTTTTGCTCAAAACATACCGCCCCTCCTCAGTATTATCCAATCCCAGATTCATAGGCTGGATTTCCATCAATTCCTGACCGTTATTAATAAGAGGAACTGCATTGGGAATAAAATAGTTAATTAAAACAAGGTGCTCCAATATCTGTTTACCGTATCTAAGCGCAGCTCTCGGAGTATCGGCATTCTCCAGGGCTCCCGTTACCGGGAGCTCAGATGAACACAATATATCATATAGTTTATTCGGGAAGTCCGGCTCCCGATAATTTTTATATTCACCCCAAAGTCCGCTTGTAATGAAGTTAAACCCATCCTCCTTAGCCTTGTTTGAGTCTTTACAATTAAACTCCTCCGACCACAGTATGAAATTCTTGTTCAGTTTTTTGGCCTTTGAGACTATAATTTTATTAAGTTCTGGCGGCAAAGCGTGTCCCATATCTATCCTGGCACCGTCGATACCAAATTTAGTCTGATAGTAGGGTATTACATCAGAAATATAATCCCAAAGCTCATTATTGATTTTTTTACCGGGATAATAGCTCAGCTTTACTCCGTCCTGTAATATGTACGGTGCCTGTTCTTCAGATATATATTTATCAGCTTTGTCATTTACATCAAAGTAATATCTCAGATATGTAACATCAGACCATGCCGGCTGTGCATCATTAACCACATCGGAAAACCCAGGTACTGTGGTAATTCCAAATTCCTGTTCTATTAAATCAAGGATATTCTGCCCCTGATGGGCATACCTTTTTTTTACCTTACGCCATTTGGTACTGTCTTTTACATCCGGAGACGGCTTAAAGGCAGTAATGCATTTCCTGGCAGCTTCGGATTTATAGAGTTTTTCAAGAATCGTATCATTAACAACCGGTGTAGGGTTTTCCAGTTCTAAGACTCCTGGAACCTGAAAAGTATCCTTGCATTCCAACCCAATCCAGTAAAACCAATCCGGATGGTCCGCAATCAGATCACTGTCTCTTGCAACCGTTCTGAATACAAAATCAATCATAACCTTTATCCCTAATTTATGGCAGGCTTCAACAAAAGCTTTAAATTCCAGTTCCATTGTTTTCTGGCTATATATACCTAAAAGATCGTCATGAAAGCCCTCATCCAGTTTATAGACATCCTTTATAGCATATGGGCTTCCCATCTCTCCTTTTTTGTAAATGTTGCTGTATTTAAATACTGGCAGAAGATAAATTATACTGATACCAAACTGCTTAAGATATGGCAGTAAAATTGTGGACTTCAGTAGCGTGCCCGGGCAGATCTTTTCATCATAGTGGTTCCACGCCGTGAACATTCTGGGAAACATACTGTATATAACATCCCCGCAAAGAGTATCCCCACTGCAGCTAATCTCGAGGTCACCTGTCAGCTGCCGGTCTTTTTTCCCGCCATTCTCCTCCAACAGCCTTTCCAGGCAAAAAACCATGAAAGCGTATGGATTTACATTTATTTCACCAGGCCTTTTTCTGTTTATTTTGAAATCTTTATATCCTGCATAATTCCAAAGCTCAGGTATGTAGTAATCACCTTTGAACGAATCTCTTTGTTTTCTTAGCATATCAATAACAATATTTATATTACTCATAGTTATACCCTTTAATAATTCCTTATCAGTATAAATTTTTCCCGTTTCAAAAGTCATCAGCCCTTGACGGCACCGGCGGCAAGTCCGCTCTGTATATACTTCTGCAGCAGCATAAAAACAATCATTATGGGAATGGATGAGAGTAGGGCCGCAGCTGAAAACTGTGTCCACCTGGTAGCGAAATTGCCATTTATAAATGTCTGCAAGCCCACAGACAGCGGCAGATTTTCCGGCGACCGCATCACAACAGCCGTAATGATAAATTCACTATAAGCCCCAATAAATGAAAACAGAAAAATAACTACAATCATCGGCATGGATAAAGGGATGGTTATTTTACGGAAAATGGTAAAATGACTTGCACCGTCTACAAAGGCGGCTTCGTCCAATTCCCTTGGCAATTTGTCTATGTAATTCTTCATCAGCCAGATATTATATGCACTTCCACCTGCCAGCAGCAGTATCAGTGCAAACAAATTGTCTACAAGGTCCAATTTATATATCATCATGTATATAGCCGCCGTTGCCATTGAAGCGGGAAATATCTGGAGAATCATAAGGGCCATAAGCCCGTATCTTCTTCCATGAAATTTCATCCTTGAAAACGCATATGCAGCCGTAATGGTTAGTATAATTTGGATTACCGAAACCGAAGTGCATACTTTTATACTGTTAATTACCCATTTTACAAAGTTAGTTTCCTTAAACAGTCTCTGATAGTTATCCACTCCCCATTCTGTAGGAAAGGTGCTGCCGTAAAAAAAACTATCCCCCTTTGAAAATGAAGAAGCAACAATCCAGATCATTGGAAATACGACAATTAAAATTGCAAGCCATATTACGGCTCTACTAACCCAAAGTATTAAAAAACTTTGTGCCCTCATGCCTAATGGCACCTTGTTTGATTTCATGTCAGTCAACCTCCTCAAAGGCCTTAGTCAATTTCATATTAATCAGGGTAAGTACACCTATTACTAAAAATAATATTATACTTAGCGCAGCACCCACATCATATTTAAAAAAGGTATTGGTCATTTTGAATCCCGTACTGGCCAGAATATCAGTGTAACCGGAATATTGTACGTCAGGTCTCGGTGGTCCTCCTCCCGTGATGAGAAATGCAGTACCGAACTGATTAAAGTTAAAAGCAAATGACGAAACCAAAACCGGAATTGCAGCATAAACAATCCCCGGCAAAGTAATGTATTTAAACTTCTGCCAGACATTTGCTCCATCCATTACAGCAGATTCGTACAGCGCAGGATCGATTGACTGAAGTATGCCCAGATTCAAATTCAGCATATATGAAAATCCAAGCCATAAAGCCGCAATGATCACTGCAAGCCTGGCCCAGAAAGGTTCACTCAGCCACATGATCTCATTAGGGAGATGCAGCATACCCAGCAGACTGTTAATTCCTCCGTAACTCTCATTAAAAAGCCCCTGCCAGGCCAAAACGGCAATTGTCCCCGGGAGCGCCCAGGGTATAACAAGAATAGCCCTATAAATCTTTGATTCCTTCATATTCGGATTATTAAGCAGCACTGCCAAAAGAAGTCCTATGGAGAATACTCCTACTGTCAAAATTAAAGCGTAAAAAACATTCCATCCGAACACTTTGACAAATTCACTTTTAAAGGATCCATTCATAATGGCCCGGAAGTTAGCAAATCCAACAAAGCCGTAATCATCCAGATGTTTTAAATTGTAGTTGGTGAACGCAATATATATTGTATATACTATCGGTAAAAAGCTCAGTACAAAAATCGACAATAATGCAGGTGCTAAAAAAGCTGCCGGCTGCATTCGCTGTCCAAGGCTTTTCCCCCTTATCATAATATCCCTCCTTAGAATCATTGCTGCGCCAATTTTCCAACGAATAGAAAGGAAAACTTCCTATTCGTTGGAACAATTTTTTTAACTGCTGTAATTATTTTGCACTGGTATCAGTTGCACTTGAATTACGGTCTTTATTTTTCTGCCGGATTTCCTTATCCATTTTTTCAACCATTTGGTCCAGCGGAATTTTATTTGTAATCAAGAGCTTTATGTTATCCACATAACTCTGCCAGGTATCTGCCATTTCCGGTATATTGGGCAATGGTTCGCCTACCTTCGCCTGTTCTGCAAAAGCCGATAGCAATGTATTGGATTTGAATTCAGCTTTTTCCTGATCCGCCAACAATGCCGGTACTCTGTTCCCCGCCTGATAAATGGGAATTCCGCTGTTTTCTGCAAGATATTTTACAAGCTCCCATGCAACCTCTTTATTTGGAGACTTTGAGTTAACAAATGCAGTCTGGACACCTAAAAAGGTTTTCATATAATTTCCGTCGATTTTAGGAAGAGGGGCTACTGCAAACTTTAAATTGCTTTGGGATTGGAAGTTCGCTATATCCCAGGGTCCTCCAATGTAAAAACCAATCTTTCCGTTTTTAAAATTGCCAACTGATATGGCCTCATTACAGTCAGCTTTCATAAATTTATACTCATTTACAAGACTGTTTATCAGTGCATACCCTGCTTTTGAGGGTTCTCCCAGTCCTAAATCATTTGTATCATATGTGCCATTACTGAATTTGTATGTATAACCGCCCTTACCTGATATGAATGGCCATACCCTGTACAAGCTCGTAAGATCCAGCATCAGGCCTACTTCCTTTGCCTTTGTAACCAACTCATCCCATGTAGCAGGCGGTGTTTGTACCTTTTCTGTATTGTAGAATAATGCCATATTCTCTGTAGCTATTGGAACTGCAACCTGCTTTCCGTTAATAGTAACCGCATCAATTGAACCCTGAGCATACTTTTCAGATGTTACGATGCCCTCAGGTACTTCATCAAGAAGTTTGGCAGTTTCAAATAAACCGAGATTGTCGTTAGCGAATCCATACATAATATCCAATCCCTTACTGCTGTTTGCAGCCTGAGTATATGATTGGAAGCTGGTTGCATCAAATAATACCTTGACCTTATTGCCTGTTTTTGCCGCCCATTCCTCTGCAACCTTCCTCAAGGCAGGTACTTCGGTGTTCTCCACTAAATGTGACCAAACTGTAATTTCTACAGGTTCTTTCTTTGTTGTTTCTTCCTGTGCTGCAGCTGATACTCCAGCTGTTGAACTGCCAGTTGCGGAATCTGCCGGGCTTTGACTCCCACCGCATCCCGTAAGACCCGTTGTCATCGGTAAAGCTAAAGCCATAGCCAGTACCGCTGACATAAACCTTTTTGAATTTTTTCTCATAATAAAATCCTCCTTTATTCTATTAATAAAAGGCGTTATTGCCTTTGATTAACCTTAGGTAAGTCCATGATGCAAAATTCAAAATGACACCATACAGCCACATCCTAAAAAAGAAATAAGCCTAAACTCATTAAAAACATTCTGAACAGATATAATCACCCCGGTTTATCAAATGAGGTCTGATTTCTTCGTTCAACTTAATCGCTTAAGTATTGTAAGTATATTTTCAATAAATGGAATATTCATTTTTATAGCTTAATTATTTTACGCTATTAATAATTATTTTTTACTCGTGCAAACGTTTGCCCAATGTAAATATATAACCTTTTAATATACTTGTCAATATATTTTGAAATTTTGTTTTTGCGTTTTGATTTTACGAATGTAACCTGAGCTTATTGCAAATCATAGCGTTTTAATGCTGGAGTTTCTGGTAATTATCTTTGCAGGAATAATTATGTGGTTGAAATTCTTACTTTCGCTTTGAATAATATCATAAAGCATATCAAATGCACTTGTACCAAGATTGAATGCATTTATCTCAACTGTGGTCAACGAAGGTATGGAATGCTCTGCAAGATATGTATTATTAAACCCTGCGACGGCTACATCATCCGGTACAGCCAGTCCATTCTCAGATAAATATTTTATTGCTCCAAAGGCTATGTAATCATCACAGCATATAACAGCGGTAACTTTTTTATTTTCTTCAATAAGTTCTTTCATCATTTCATAACCTGGTGCTTCTAAATATCTGCTTTCGACGGTATATTTATGATCAACTACTTTATTAATCTCTTCCATTGCTTTCTTATACCCCTCGTAGCGGTCAACTGTAACAACAACGTCGGGGGACAAGCCTAAAAAAGCAATATCCCTGTGTCCCTGATCTATAAAATGCCTTGTCAGTTCATAAGAGACAGACATATTATTATTGTCTACCCAATTAATTAATTCATCGCCAGCGGGCCTTCCTATCAATACAAACGGAAATTTTTGCTTCTTAAGCTCCATTATGGATGGATCCTTTGTTCTAGATGCAGTCAGTATAATACCTTCGACAACCCCGCCTTTTGAAAGATCCTCTATCAGTTCCTTTTCCTCATGATAATTATCCGCGCTGGAAATAAGGATCTTATAACCCTTTTTGTGTGCTACTGATATTATCCCTCGCACCGTCTCCGACATAAAAGGATGGCTAAAGGCTTTCTCAGTGGCTCCCGGAACCACGAGGCCGATAATTTTTGTGGACTTATTTGCCAAAGAACGGGCAATCAGATTTGGATGATAGTTCATGTCCTTCATTATCTTAATTACTCTGTCACTGGTTTCCTTGCTGATTTTGGAGCTGTTTGCAATTACCCGGGATACTGTTGAGGCTGCAACACCGGCTTCTCTTGCCACATCATTAATTGTAGTAATCTTCTTCACTCTTCCCTCCCGGTATAAAATAAATAATTTATACCTGTCAAATGTGCAATCGGTTGTCTTGCTTAAAGTATACAAATTGGGACTGCAACAGTCAACACCTTTAAACAATTAGTACATAAGTGATATTAATTAAAACATTAACACAATACTTAAAGAATGTATTTTCAAAATATCTTTGTCGAATTTCGGCGTTTTCCTTCCATTCCATATAATCCGCATAAATACAGTATTTGACAGGACTTTTGGAATTATTAAAATATTGAACTCGCCTCTATTTTGTAGTATAATTCGACAATATAATAGTATTTTTTCTTTTTCCAACAAATTACTTCAGTTTACTGATTGAATCTTAAGTGACATCGTCGTCACATTTAATATCAAACTGATTTTTTGCTGTGTCAAAATGGAAGAGTATATCTTAATCGGTTTGCTAAATATATAGATAAAATGCAAGCTTATTTTTTTAAACTGCGTTAACAGGGTCGCAGTTAGGAGGTCATATGGCAAAATATATACTTAAGAGATTGTTGGTTTCTTTATTGACATTATGGATTATGTTTACCTTAACTTTTTTCCTCATGCATTTAACACCAGGCAGTCCATTCCTGGGAGATAAAAAATTAACTCCTGAAATTCTGGCAAACCTTGAAGCAAAATATGGTTTGGACAAACCTGTTCTGGTTCAATACGAAAAATACGCAAAAAGTATTCTTACCGGAGACTTTGGTGAATCAATCACCCTGGCAGGTCAGGATGTAAAGGACATAATAGTGAGAAAATTCCCATACTCTCTTAAACTTGGACTTTTCGCCAGTGCTATTGCCATTCTTGCGGGAACGGTACTTGGTACTGTCAGCGCGCTAAAAAAGAATACAGGGATCGACAGGACAATAATGCTGATCGTTACTGTTGGTATAGCGGTTCCCAGTTTTGTTGTAGCCACGGTAAGCATGGTGGTATTCGGGGTCAAACTGCATATGTTCCCTACGGTAAGCCATCTGGATACTCTATCGAGTTATATCCTGCCCGGTTTTGCTCTTTCCTTTTTCCCGCTGAGCTTTATTACAAGATTGATGCGCTCCTCAATGCTGGATGTCATTAATCAGGACTATATCAGAACCGCACGTGCCAAAGGCCTTTCAGACAGGGTGGTTATTTTTAAACATGGGTTGAGAAATGGAATCCTGCCGGTTGTCACATATGCAGGCCCAATGGTTGCGGGTGTATTAACAGGTTCCTTTGTAATAGAATCCATATTTTCCATTCCCGGATTGGGAAGTTCTTTTGTAACCAGTATTACAGCAAAGGATTATCCCACAGTTATGGGAGTAACTATTTTCTTCGGTGCAGTACTTATTTTTATGAACTTTTTGGTGGATATAATATACAGATTCGTTGATCCGAGAATTAACATAACAAAATAGGGATAGGTGGATAACAAATGAGAGAAATAAAAAATTCTGAAATTTTAGATAGTAAATTGTTTATGCCTGCCACTGAGAGCGAAAAGGCAACGGTCGAAGTTATGCGCCCGTCGGTAGGATATTGGAAGGATGCCTGGAAAAGGCTGAGGGCCAACAAGGTTGCAATGGGATCCCTGATTGTTATATTGCTGGTTTTACTGGCTGCAATTATCGGGCCTATGCTTTCACCATATGCATATGACCAGATTAATAAAGGCAGTGAGAATTTATCGCCAAATGCCCAGCATATTTTTGGTACCGACAGTCTTGGAAGAGATTTGTTCACCAGAACCATGATCGGCGCCCGGATCTCCATCGCCGTGGGTGTTGTGGCAGCTGTAATGATATCCATTATAGGTATCCTGTACGGCGCTGTTTCAGGTTTTCTTGGAGGCTGGATCGATATTGTAATGATGAGAATAGTTGATATAGTTTATTCAGTTCCCACAATATTGATCGTCATACTTCTCCAGGTAGTTCTTAAAGATCCTATAGATAAATTCCTGTCATCTGCAAATGCTCCAGGTTTTCTAAAAGGTCTGGGAGTCGGTTTGATAAGTATATTCTTTGTTCTGGCACTGCTGTATTGGGTTGATATGGCCAGAATAGTCCGCGGACAAATACTGGCTTTGAAAGAGCAGGAATATGTCCTGGCTGCAAAGGTGCTTGGCGCCGGCAGTAAGGATATCATACTCAAACATCTGATTCCCAACTGCATCGGTCAGATAATTGTTGTTGCTACCCTAAAAATTCCTGAAGCCATATTTGTTGAATCATTTTTAAGTTTCATAGGTCTGGGTGTATCCATACCCATGGCTTCATTGGGTTCTCTGTCTCAGGCGGCACTGAAGGGAATATATTCATATCCTTACATGCTCATATTCCCGGCTGCAACCATAAGTGTCATCATTTTATCCATGAATCTTTTTGGCGACGGACTCAGAGATGCCCTGGATCCAAGAATGAAGAAATAGGAGGTTAACTAATGAGTAAAGAATTGCTTAAAATAAATGATTTAAAAGTTTCATTTTTTACACCGGCCGGTGAGGTTAAAGCCGTCAATGGTGTAAGTTACACCCTTGAGCCCGGAAAGGTATTGGGTATCGTTGGTGAATCCGGTTCCGGAAAAAGTGTTTCCTCCTATTCGATTATGGGCCTTATAGACAAGCCCGGTAAAATCGTTGGAGGCGGCATTACTTTTAACGGGAAAAATGTTTCGGAAATGAAAAAGGCCGAAAGACAGAATTTTTCCGGCAACGAAGTAGCAATGATTTTTCAGGATCCAATGACCTGTCTGAACCCCGTGTTTACCATCGGAAATCAGATAGCGGAATCCCTGTATCACAAATACGGAAAAATTTCTAAAGAAGATGTAAAGAAAAGGTCAATAGAACTTTTGTCCCTGGTTGGTATAAATGAACCTGAAAAACGTCTGTCCCAGTATCCCCACGAATTTTCAGGCGGTATGCGGCAAAGGGCGATGATTGCCATGGCTCTAGCAGGTGCTCCCAAGCTGCTGATAGCAGACGAGCCCACAACTGCGCTTGATGTTACCATACAGGCTCAGATACTTGAACTGCTGAAGGATATTCAGAAAAAAACCGGTATGGCTATCGTGCTTATAACGCATGATCTTGGAATAGTAGCCGACATGGCTGATGACGTAATAGTTATGTACGGCGGAAAAATTGTTGAACAGGGCTCGGTGTACAGCATTTTCCACAATCCGCGCCACCCTTATACAAAAGGTCTGTTACGCTCTCTGCCCGACCTGAATAAAAAGGGTGAAAAGCTGCTCCCTATCAAGGGAAATCCTATCGATCTTCTCAATCTTCCAAAGGGTTGTGCATTCGCCCCAAGATGTGAAAACTGCCTTAAGGTTTGTATAAATCATATGCCGGCCGAACATGTTGAGGAGGATGGGCATAGAACCGCCTGCTGGCTTTATGACCGGCGGGTAAATAAGAATGCGGAGGTAAAAGACAATGGTTAAGGAAACCGGAACTTCTGCTGAAGATAAGAAAGTTCTCATAGAAGTTAATAATTTAAAACAATATTTTCACATAAGGAATAATTTAGGGGAAAAAGCCTCTGTTAAAGCTGTTGACGATGTTACCTTCAATATATACAAAGGTGAAACTCTGGGTTTGGTCGGTGAGTCCGGCTCGGGTAAAACCACCCTTGGCCGTTCCATATTGCGAATTTACGACCCCACTTCCGGACAGGTCAAATTCTCAGGAGTGGATATAACAAAGTTTCAAAAGGGCAAACTACTGCCCTACAGGAAGAAAATGCAGTATATTTTCCAGGATCCGTATGCATCTCTTGATCCGCGTATGACTGTATCGGATATTGTTGGAGAAGCTTTGGACATACACAAGCTTGCAACCTCTAAAAAGGACAGGGCGGATAAAATAAGAGAGCTCTTAAAACTGGTTGGTCTCAATACCGAGCACTCTTCGCGTTATCCCCACGAATTTTCCGGAGGTCAGCGCCAAAGAATCGGTATAGCCCGTGCCATAGCGGTTGAACCGGAATTTATAGTCTGCGATGAGCCTGTTTCCGCACTTGACGTATCCATCAGAGCTCAGATTATAAATACCCTTGAAGAAATGCAGGAAAGATTGAATCTGACATACCTGTTTATCTCTCACGATCTGGGTGTTGTCAGACATACCTGTGACAGGGTGGGGGTCATGTACTTGGGACATATTGTTGAATTGGTTGAATCCGAGGAACTGTATAAGAATCCTCTTCATCCATACACTCAGGCACTGCTCACAGCTATTCCCGAGCCCGATCCAGAAATTGCCAAGAAGAGAAACAGGATAATACTCAAGGGCGAAATACCTTCACCTGTAAATCCTCCTTCAGGCTGCAAATTCAGGACCAGATGCCCTTATGCAAAGGATATCTGCGCAAAGCAGGTACCTGAATTCAAAGACCATGGAAACGGTCATTACGTAGCCTGTCACTTTACAGGCAAACTTTAAGGTGTGTAAATTTTCCCATATTGCATGATGATAAAAATTCTCCTTTGATCCGGTGAGGTCGACATTGGATTAAGACCATAAAAGGTATATATCTTTTTATTCAGGAGAAAAATATTTTTATTGTAATAATGGACTTAATTAATAGTTATACAGTGGTCAAACTAAAATTCATAATAATAGGGAGAATAATTAATGAAGAGAATATTAGCACTAATTCTTACACTTGCAGCCATTATAACAGTATTTGCCGGCTGCGGAGGCGCAGCAACCACCGGCGGTAAGGCTATCAGCGCAACTATAGCCTCCGAGCCTAAAACTCTTGATCCGTCCCTTAATAATGCTGTTGACGGCGGAAATTATATTTTATGCGCATTTGAAGGTTTAACCACCATCGGTAAGGACGGAACAATTGTAGCCGGTGCCGCCGAAAAATGGGAAACCAGCACAGACGGTCTTGTTTGGACATTCCATATCCGTAAGGATGCAAAATGGTCCGACGGTAAAGATGTAACCGCCAATGATTTCATATATTCATGGAAAAGAACCGTAAATAAGGACACCGCAGCTGATTACGCCTACTACATCTACTTTATCAAAAACGGTGAAAAGATCAACGCCGGCGAAGCCGATGTTAACACACTGGGTGTAAAGGCAATTGACGAAAAGACTCTTGAAGTTACTCTTGAAAATGCATGCCCGTTCTTCACCGAAATAGTAGCCTTCCCTGCACTGGTTCCCCAGAGAGAGGATATCGTATCAAAGAATGCAACCAAATGGGCTCTTGATCCTGCAACATATATAGGAAACGGCCCTTACAAACTTACAAGCTGGGAACATGACTCCAAGATCACTTTTGAGAAAAGTGACACTTATTGGAGTAAGGATTCCATAGTCGCTCCTAAAATAGAGTGGTATCTTATGAACGATCAGAATGCTATCCTGAGTGCATTTAAGAACGGTCAGGTTGCATATGCCAAAAATATACCAACCGATGAATTTGCAGCCGAAAAGGAAGCCGGTAATCTGAAGATATTGCCATTACTCGGAACCTATTATATCGACCTTGTAAACAGCAAGGCTCCATTTGATAATCCAAAGGTCAGAAAAGCCTTCTCACTGGCAATTGACCGTAACTATCTTGTTGAAAAGGTTAAAAAAGGCGGAGAAACTCCTGCATCAGCGTTTGTACCTTACGGTATTGCCGACGTAAAACAGGAGCCTGACTTCCGTACAACTGCAGGTGAATTTATCTCAACTAAACCTGAAGATTATGCAAAGAATGTTGCTGAAGCTAAAAAGTTACTTTCTGAAGCAGGTTATCCCGATGGAAAAGGTTTGCCGAAAATCACTTTCGGTTTGAACTCCGGTTCGGGACATGAACCTATTGCAGAAGCTTTACAGCAGATGTGGAAGGAAAACCTCGGTGTTGAGGTTGAAATTCTTGCTCAGGAATGGAACGTATTCCAGCAGTCAAGAAAAGATGGAGTTTATAATATAAACAGAAACGGTTGGATAGGTGACTATATGGATCCGTCAACCTTCATGGATATATTTACTACCGGAAACGGACAGAACAATGCCAAGTACAGCAATAAAAAATATGATGATTTGATTTCGGCAGCCAGAAAAGAAACCGATGCTGCAAAACGTATACAGTTATTCCACGATGCTGAAAAAGTCCTTATGGAGGATTCTCCGATAGCTCCTCTGTATTTCTACACCGAACCTGTTGTAGTATCAAAGGATTTACAGGGAATAGTCAATACAAAACTCGGTTTTGTACTCTTTAACTGGGCATCTTTTAAATAATTTAATTCACCTTAAGCGGTATAAGATATTTATAATCCAAACAAAGTAAGGTCACCCCCTGCAGGTTCCGGTCAAAGCCGTTGCTTGCAGGGGGTTCTTGTTTTTAATTTCTCCTGGTCATAAGCCAGGAACTGATAAAAGCCACCAGGGGAACAGTCAGAATTATCCCAATAGAACCGGCGATACCTTGAATAATCTCTACACCGATATAATCCGAATTAATCAGCTGAATAAATGGAATATCATAGGCTCTGGTCAAAATAAGCGTATTCAGGGATGATCCCACAAATGCCAGAATCAAGGTATTAGCCATTGTACCCATAGCATCTCGTCCAATATTCATACCTGAAACAAACAGTTTGCCGACTGTTATTTTATTATTTAACGCGTACAGTTCATTGACCGATGAGGCAATGGACATGGCAACATCCATTACGGCACCTAATGCGGCTATCAGAACACCGCTTACCAGAAGTCCGCTTATTTTCATTCCTTTATCTGTAACATTAAGTATTAAGGTCTCCGCATCACTCATATTAAATCCGTTAAAAGGAGTGATGTACCCTACTAAAGCTGCCATCAGTCCTGCGGCGGCAACTCCTGCAACGCAGCCAAGAACAGCCGAAAAAGCCTTTCGTGTAAAGCCGTCCAGTAAAAGCAGCGACGCGGTTGTTGTTATCACTGCAATTAAACTGGTAATAAGAATTGAATTGAATCCTTTCATCATCATGGGCATTAATATAAGCCATATGCAAGCTAAAGTAAAAATCAGCCCCAATAATGCTTTTGCCCCCTTCTTTCCGCCAATGGCCACAAGAAGTATCATAAATATAAGAATGAATACACCCAGTACTATACCCCGGTCATAGTTATACATGACAGCATATAGCATTCCTTTTTCATTTGTATCTATCCTGACAATAATTCTATCACCAGTATGGACATCCACATTTGCCAGAGCACTGAGATAATTTGATACTTGCAGCATTTCTCCCTTATGCGCTCCCCATGTGATTTCAATTTTCAATTCCTGCCTTCCCAGCCTTCTCCCCTCAGATCTCACATAATCCGGCTCGGCATCATCATAGAGTACATCCGTAACGCGTGCCGGTACAAATACAAACCGGCTTGCACTGCTTGGAACATCATTGGGGTCAGGCCGGTTAATAATAACTATAGCAGCGGTAAAAATACCCAGGAACAGTACTATAATCAGCATTTTGATTATAATATGCATATTCAGTATTTTGGGCATTCCTGCTTCAAAAAAACTCATTTTAGCAGGAATTATTGACTTATGTTTTTGTTCTGCTTCTTTATAAATTTTCTTTCTCAAGTTCTGCCCCACCCTTAATCAAAATGTATATTAAATTCGGCAAGGCTGTCCTGATATCTGCGGACAGCCTTACCTTTTTCATGATATAAAATTTGTATACTTGACTATTATTTCATGCCAAGCTCCACCAGGTGCCGGAGGATACCGGCCACCTCAGCCCGTGAAATCTTTGCGTTTGGATTTATCCGGTTATTGTCATCGGCATTAATCAGCCCTGCTCCAATCGCCCAACCCATTGCATCGGCCGACCATACAGGTACGGTCCGACCATCGGCAAAGGCCCCTGCAGCTGCCGGTTCACCTGTATCAATTCCAGCTGTCATGGCATATTTGTACAGCATACATGCCAGCTCGGAACGGGTTATTTCCCTGTTTGGCTCATACATATTGTTTCCGGCACCGGCAGTAATATCATTTTCTACCGCCCAGGCCAACGGCTCTCCATACCATGCGTCCGGTTTAACATCAGCAAAGCTGAAGCCTCCGGCACTTCCAGGCCTGCTTTCAAGATTATACAATACGGCTACAATCATGCTTCTGGTCATTTTTTTATCAGGACTGAACTGATTTGACCCGGTACCTGTAAATAAATTACGGGAAGTAACAAAAGCAATGTCTGCAGCCACGGCAGAATCAGAGGAAACATCTGTAAATGTCTTTGAGTTGTCTTTCAGCTTAATCGTGGCAGAACCTTCGAGAAGTAATGTTACACCTCCGTCAATTAAAACGGACTTAGGAATTATGCTTTCACTTCCGTCTTTATTTACCAAAACTGCAACTAATCCCCCGGCTGATTTGGATACCGGAATACTGACAATAATTTTTCCATTTAACCTGGTCAGAGAGTTATTATCAACAGCTATGCCGATGTTTACCGACCTATCTTTCTCCTGCTGCAGGGAAATAGCCACATTAGTACCTCCCAGCCTGCTGATTTCCTTAATTACATCATTCGTAATCCTCACTGAGGCAATAGCATCCGAGTTAACCGTCAGATCAATTTTATCCTGTCCGGCCAATGCCGACAAAGAATGAACAGATAAGGTCACACTTAACTTGTCCGCCGCCCCTTTATATCCGGGAGAAATAATAATTCCCGATTTATTATTCTGTATGGCTGCAGTAATAAGTGCTTGAGTATCTTTATCATTTATCGTTACGTTTGCTTCGCCGTTATTAACAGTAACATCAGGCGTAAATTTAACACTGCTTTTATCAGAAATATCAATTACAGGTGCATTGTTCTTATTATTGTTATTTGAACTGTTACTGCTGCTATTACTGCCGTTATTTCCATTACCATTGTTATTGCCGTTATTACCTCCGCCATCGCTGCCGCCGCTGTTCTGCATGCTGCATACAATGTCGTCTCTGTTCCTGATACGAATGCGGTAGCCAAGAGTATCATGTGAAGATAAACCAACTGCTGAAATTTTTGCCCCTGCAGTCAGGTTGTTAATAGCTTTACTGCTGGTGATATATCCGTCAATAAACACACGTGCATCTGTTCCGCTGCTGTCGTGCACCATAATGCTTTCAACCACATTGTTTGCCGTTGAGATACCGGCCACTGTCCCCTCCAGCTTAACCAGACTTCCCAGGTATGTGCCCTCATTTGCCTCTCTGGAGGTAATTTTTTTCGGTTCAGGCAATTCCTTAACCGTACTGTCCACAACCTCTGTTATACCGGCCTGCAGCTGCCGCTCGCCAAGATACGAGCTGGTATAACCCGTAATGCGTACAGTCTGACCGGCTCTGATGTTTCCTGATACCGGGAATACATTTATACCTCCCGTGGAATCCTGGACATAAATGCAGTCAAAGAAAGCGGTATCCCGGTCATAACCCGAAGCATTTGATGTCACTATGCCTTCTATTACAAAACGCTGTCCCTCCGGGGCTTTATGCACCTCATCAATGCCGGTGACGGTTTGTGAGGGCTTTATGCTGTCAATAATATTCTGAACCAGCTGATAATTGCTGTTCTGCTTCTGCGTTACATTGTCCAGATCAATCTTGACTTCAAAGGTTGAAAAGAAAGTAACTCCCGACACTATGGCAAATCCCCCTCCGGGAAGAGTCTCAGCTGTCATAAGGTAGGTCTGTCCTTCCGGGGTAATCCTGGCCGCCCCGGGTTTTGGTGCGTATTTCTGAGCGGAGCCCAGCAGATCTGCAAAGCTCGTTCCCCATGTGGTGCCAGGGAAACCCTGTACCAGCGGAGTTGCACCGTTTGCATCGATCGGTGCGCTGTTGTAGGCACTGAAGGTATTATTGGTTGTCTCCTTAACATCTTTAAGAAATGCTGACGCCAGCGCATCTGCATGCATTGCTTCATAGTTGAATACCTTCTGGTCTTCTGCCGTTTCACCGCCTAAAGTTATGCGGTAGGATTCATTGGAGGCCCTGTCAGGATCAACAACTATACCTTGCTCAATCCGCGCTTTTGCACCGATTGCCTCCAGTATCCCATTGGAAATCACAGCAGCCTGTTCTCCTGCCCCCGTCGGATCACCCCGATCCGATTTTGAGCATACAATGATATTGCCTCCGTTGTCGGCGTACTGTTTTATTGCCTCTATTTCAGCATCTGTATACAGGAATGGCGTTACCGGAGTTCCGAAGGATACAAACGGAACAGTCAGAACCAACAGCTTTTTATCCTCAAGATTATCGTAGGTCAGTTCACCCTTGCCCAGCCTTACTGCACGGATACCGCTCCTGTTGCACATTTCAATAAAAGCTTTGTCAGAGTCATTATAATTGCCGGTAACATAAAAGTTACTGTGCCCGCCATCGATTGCAATAGGAACAATACTTGACGGATCAAGCACTTCAAATTCCTTTTTAACTTCAAAATTAAATGGAGTTTCCCCTAACCGGGCCTGTACCCTGACAGTCAAAGCAACAATACCAAGTACATCAGGGATATATTCAAACATATAGCTTGAAGCATCGGTTTTAGCCGGTATATCCGCTATACCTGTTACTGTATTAATCACCTGAGTATTATTCAGATGGGTTATGCTGTATTCCATTTTGTCAATTTTTAACGGGGAGTTCTCATAATTGTACAGCCTGGTTTCAAAAGTTATTTTTTCGCCTTTGACCGGCATGATTGTATCTGTGGTAACTCCGGTTATTCCTATCTTGGACACTTCCCCAACCCATACAGGTGCCGTTACTGCAATATCCTTATCCGGCTGGATTACTCTGAGGAAATAGTACGAGTATTCAGGAGCAATATTAATGTCAAGTTCTCCGCTGCTGCTGTTAAAAACCTGCTGCTCTATAACCCTTCCGCCGTTTACCACAACTTCAACAGTACCTATACTTGAATCATCAGGGTCATTTATTCCGGCATGGATATGCAGGGACTCAGGTACTGAACTTATAATTGAGCCCATCACCTGATCATTAACAGTA
The DNA here is from genome assembly GCA_023392075.1 of Bacillota bacterium. Lineage (GTDB taxonomy): Bacteria > Bacillota > Clostridia > Acetivibrionales > DSM-1351 > Ruminiclostridium. The sequence goes on from JAEVZU010000264.1 coordinate 44,130, forward strand.
TACATAATGTCCAGGTTCTTATCCTCGGTTGAATACATTGACATATTATTTATACCCTGCAGCAAACCGGCCTCTGAGAAATCATCAGTAATTATTACCGAACGGGCATTATTTGAATTTCCCCAATTACCCTTGTGATTGTCCTGGTTATTGGTCGGCGCCACGTGCCAGCCCTTATCAAGCGCCTGAATATAGTATTCGTAAGAGGGAAAATATCCGCCGCTGCCAACGGCGCCCTCACCGTTACCTACTTCAATCATGTTTATGCGTTCATCAATTCCCTGATCCAGGTATGCAAAATCGGCAAAGGTTCCGAAAGTAGTTCCGGGATGGTTGAACTGTGAAATACTGTCGGGATTACTCTTAAGCAGTTCATAATAAGCTTTCATACCTGCATTGTCGTCTTTTTTATTCAATGTCGAATTATTCCGGCTGACAATACCCTGGGTATTGAAGGTATTAATATGTCCAGGCCCGCCTGACCAGGTCATTTCAAAGCCAGGTACGGCAAGCACGCCGTTGTTTTGTTCATTAAAGGAACGCATGGTACGGGTATAGGTCTCCCACTTTGCACGGCTTTCCGGAGTTGCCTTTGATATATCCCCCAATGCTGCTTCAGGATTGGCTGCAGAGGTGGTATCAAAATAATTGGAATGATCGGTAAAGGCAACAAACTGTACATTATCATTTTTAGGAATGTTTTTAATATAATCCAGACCATTCTGCAGTGTGCCCGAACCGTCCGAGTACTCTGCGGTGTGGGAATGCAGCTGTCCGAAGTATGCCTTCAAGGTCGGCTCACCCACATTGAAGCTCCAGGTTTTTTCTGTTTTTGCATTATCGCTTGTCCTGGTTATGCTCACAAATGCGGTAAATTTTCCGTCGGCAAGGTCTGCAGCCGGTTTATACACTGCCTTGCTTCCCGAGACTGTCATAACCGCGTCCTTTAATATTTCGGTGCCGGCTTTATCTTTAAGTGTCAATGCCGCACTGACGTCATCGGCATTTTCAAAAGTTACTGAGATCTCAGGCCTTTTTTCGTTTCCCGTGGCACTTCCGGCAGCCGGTGCCACATAAATAATTCTAGGCAGATTTTCAACGGTAACGGCAGTTACCGGGGATATAGCACTTAAACCGCTCACATCAGTGGCTTTTATTGTAAAGGTGAAGCTGTTGATTACAGCTGTAATCTGTTCTGCGGGAACAGTATATTCATACTTTCCTGTGGTTGGATTTTTAGACATTATCATATCAACATGCGTATCGGCACCAAGGGTATAGCTGACAGTAACACTGCCCACGCCCTTGTTGTCCTTCACATCCACAGAAATGGTATATGCCGCACCTGTCCTGGCATTGGCCGGAACGGAGGGAATTGTAATAACAGGCGGCTTTGTGTCGTTTGAAACGCTATAAACAGCTTTACCCCCATTTGAACCCGGAGCACCCACACGGAGCTGATCCGTGGTATTATATTTGGAAAGTACGGCAAGCAGATCAACCTTTTCCCCCGATGTTACTCCAGAGGGATATGTGGCTGCGCGGTAAATTGGAAAGGTTACATTATTTTTATCGGTAATATTTGTAGATCCACTACTGTTATATGCTCCCAAACTAACACCCTTCAACATGACCACTTCAGAAATAAGGCTGCTTTTTTCGGTTTTCAGAACCTCAAATGACTCATACTCCTGTGGTGGAATACTCACGGTATCCTTTGCGGCAGCAACCAGAACACCGGCTGTTGTATTGGTAAGCTGGGGAACTGATCCATAGCTTCCCTTTGTCCCCGTCACTTTAACCACATCACCTGTTGAAAAACCGTCCAGGGGGTTATAAACCTGGAGTGCAACTATCTCCCCATCAATTACATCCTGAAGAATTGCGCTGTCCGTATTATCATAATTGCCAAACCGGTAAGCGAGCTGCCCCACCACTGTAACAGTTGTTGCAGGTGAATCGGCAATACTTATGACTTCATTTATGTTTTTTGAACCCGCCGGAAAACTGTTGTCGGGAATAGGGTCGGCGATATTTCCAGCCTCCTTGATTGTATATGTAAATGAGACAACATCACTGTCCTCCAGCACACCGCTTTCATCTACAGCAATGGCCGTAATGCTGACATCTGTGTTAATGGCAATCGGAATTGAATATCTCACACTTATTCCACTTCCTGTAGTAGCAGTTGGCGTACTTCCGTCAACAGTATAATAGATAGCAGCCCCGCTTGTTGTACTTGCAAGTGCCACCCTGGTGCCCGAAACTACAGGCCCTTCAGGTATGGAGGCTGTAGGGGCTGCAACTCTGGTTTCGATTGGATTCCCTCCGCTTTCGGAGTTTCTGGGATTTGGAGCAGCAGTTATAAAGTCCGTACTATTGTCGTCAGTATCAATCCCGTCAGTTGTTCTTATAATGGCCAAGGTGTTGGAAGGAGCCGGGGCTGCTGCTGAACCCTCGTATGCATTTGCAGTTCCGGCACCGACAAAGTCGATTACCTTGGAATCATTAATTCCTGTTATTGCTGTTGTAGCTTGGACTAATGCAACTTTAAAATCTGTACCGCTCATCGCAATATTTCCGGTTTTATCAGGCGTAGGTAAATCAGCCGTGCCGCCGTTACCCTTAGCTTCCTGAATAAGATAATAACCTCCGGCTTGAATTATGCCTGTCAGTACAGTGAGGTTGCTGCCGCTAAAAGCACCTGTTTTTGAAGCATACTGGACCGACCATCCGTCCAGTGCTATATCAGAGTTAGTCGGATTGTACAACTCAATAAAATCATTTTTATAGGTGGCTCCTGAATTACCTCCTCCCCCGTAAACCTGATTGATTACTACATTATTTCCCTCCCGAGCTGCAAACAGCTCTGCAGGAAATATTGAAAAACAAACCGCCAGCACTAAAAACAGTGCAAGATACCTTTTACCTGCTCTCTTCATTACATCCGTCCTTTCTCAAAAAACCTTTAACCGGGATTATTGTTCCTGTTTTTATACTACATTATTTTCCATATTATACTAATAGAAATTTATGATTTCTTTTATTCCGTGTAAAACTTATGTAAATATTATGCCAGGAGGTGCATACATATCAAAAAACAAAGAGGCTGTCTCAAAATAGAAATTAAAAATCTATTGAGAGGCAGCTCTCTTTTTGTCTAGAAAATAGTAAAAGCAACCTCCGAAGAAGCTGCTTCTAGTGTATAATTTAATTATGACGAAAAA
>JAEVZU010000133.1 GCA_023392075.1 Bacillota bacterium
TTCCTATTTAATGTTCAATAAATGATTTTATAAGGTGGTGAACTATGGATCAGATTGATTTACAGTCAAAAACACTAGAAGATTTGCGTTATATTGCAAAAATGATGGGTGTAAAAAACATATCCAAATTAAAAAAGAATGAATTATTGGATATATTGAAAAATTCTGAAGAAGCAAATAAAAGTATTGATTCCAAGACAGCCGCAAAGGCTGATTCCGGGGAAAGCGTATCTGATCGGAACGAAAAGGGTATTAAAAATGAAAATCAGGCCGGTGCTTCAAATGAAATAATTTCAGCTGAGGCAACAGGTACAGAAAAAACTGAAGGTGCTAAAAATAAAGCAAGTCAGAGCAAGCCGGAAAAACCCGGTAAAGTTGAAATTGCAAACAGCCCGGAAAATAAGCCTGCCCATCCCGGTAAAACCAGGAAAATCGCTAAAACTGACAAAGATACTGATTCAGATAAAAACAAGGATGTTCCTGTCACTATACAAGAAATACAGGAAACACCAGCTCAAAGCATTGCTCCCGTCAGGAATGACGCAGATGAACCGAAGGTGAACGAAGAAGACAAGCGGGCTGAGATAGAGACCTCCGTTTTGAGAAAATCCAAAAGAGGCAGACCAAGCAGGGCATCAAGGGATGCATCAACCGAGCAGGAGGCAGAAGAGCCTGCAAAAATCGTACCTGAAGTATCAGAACAGAAGAATGAAATAGTTAACCGGGAACCCAAGCCGGGAAGGCTATCGGAGAAACTGATACATCCAGTTAAGACCGGAGATGTTAAAAAGCCTGCTTCCATAAAGGTTCCTCAGGTAAGGAACGAGCAAAAGCCACAAGACGAAGCTGAGAAGAAGCCTTTAATTACTGCAAAGCATGCTCCAAGACAAATAAAAGCCAATGCGCCTGCCGTGACTCAAGACAAACCTTTTCTACCGCAGTCTCAGTCACAGAAATCTGTCAGCCAGCTGCCAAGACCGCAGCAACAACAGCAACAGAATAATGTACAGCAACAGCAGAATAATGCACAGCAGCAGAGTCCGGTGCAGCAGTCCCAGGCTTCACAGCAGCAAAACCAGCCGGTTACCCAGCAGCCGCAAGTACCCTCACCCAATGCTCAGGCAGCTATGCAGGTACCACAGCAGACAACTCAGCAAGTGCAGGCAGCTCCGGCACCTCAGGCTGTTCAAACTGCCCAGTCTCAGCCTCAACAGCAGTCAAATGAGAAAATAGAAGCTGATGATCCTGTAGAAGGTGTTCTTGAGGTATTGCCCGATGGTTACGGGTTCCTCAGAAGCGAAAACTATCTGTCAGGACCAAGAGATATTTACGTATCTCCTTCCCAGATAAGGCGATTCGGCCTTAAAACGGGAGACAAGCTAAGGGGAAAAGGCAGGATTCCAAAGGAAGGGGAAAAATTCCAGGCATTACTCTATGTTCAGTCAATAAATGGTGATACACCTGATGTTGCTTCCAAGAGAATACCTTTTGAATATCTGACTCCTATATACCCTGACAGCAGAATCACATTGGAATCTGCTCCCAGAGAATTCTCTACAAGATTAATAGATCTAATAGCACCTATCGGTAAAGGTCAGAGAGGTATGATTGTATCACCTCCAAAAGCCGGTAAAACCATTTTACTTAAAAAAATAGCCAATGCTATCACAGTCAATTATCCTGAAGTAGAACTTATTGTTTTATTAATAGATGAACGTCCTGAAGAAGTAACCGATATGCAGCGTTCAATAAAGGGAGAGGTTATATACTCTACTTTTGACGAAGTGCCCGAACATCATATCAAGGTTGCGGAGATGGTTCTGGAGAGGGCTCAGAGACTTGTTGAACAAAAGAAGGATGTAGTAATACTTCTTGACAGTATTACAAGACTTGCAAGGGCATATAACCTTACTATTCCTCCTACAGGAAGAACTTTGTCGGGAGGTTTGGACCCCGGTGCACTGCACAAGCCCAAGAGATTTTTTGGTGCTGCCAGAAATATCGAAAACGGCGGAAGTCTGACCATCATGGCCACTGCGCTTATTGAAACAGGCAGCAGAATGGACGATGTTATTTTTGAAGAATTCAAGGGGACGGGTAACATGGAGCTTCACCTTGACAGGAAGCTGTCTGAAAAGAGAATCTTCCCTGCTATTGATATTAACAAGTCCGGTACACGCAGAGAAGAATTACTGCTCAGCCAGAAGGAACTCGAAAGTGTATATGCTGTCAGGAAAGCAATGAGCAACATGGGTACCGCAGAGGTGACTGAGATATTAATAAACAGACTGTTGCAGACTAAGACCAACGATGACTTTATAAAGAGCATTAATATATCCTTCCTTGATAAAAACCAATGATAACCAGGTGAAGTCACAGGTCAAACTGGAATAAACCGGATGGGGTTAATAATCAAAAAGGGTATTGCGGTAAAACGGTTTTTATGTTAAAATATCACTTGCCTCTTTAATAAGCAACTTAGTACAATCTGTACGTTGAATATATAAAAATTGAGGACTTTTCAATTTTGTTTGAAAGAAGGTGAAAAGCAATGAAAGAAGGAATACATCCAGATTACTCGGAAGCAGTTGTTAAGTGTGCTTGCGGTGAAACTTTTACTACTGGTTCTACAAAAAAATCCCTTCACGTTGAAATTTGTTCAAAGTGTCATCCTTTCTTTACTGGAAGGCAGAAACTCATTGATACTGGTGGACGTGTTGATAAGTTTAAAAAGAAATACGGTATCGTTGATAACGCATAATATGAAAACATTAAAGGACTGGGAGCATGTTTCCCAGTCTTTTGCTTATTGTCCGGGAAAGTACAAATTCTTTGCAGAAATATCTTCTGTTCATATACGGCAGCTCTTAATAACTTTCAAACAATAGCAAAACAATTGACTTGCTTTGTTAATTGCTTTAATATGAGCCTTATAGGGATTAGTATTTTATTAAAAGATAATGTATTGAATATACGTTTTTTGAGATTATATTTTAGGAGGTTGCAATGAAGAAGACAACTATTGGCGGGCAGGCTTTGCTTGAAGGGCTATTGATGATCGGACCCGAATTCAGAGCCACAGCTATAAGAAAACCTGACGGTGAAATAGTAATTGATAAAAAACCGCAAAAACCTAAAGGCAAACTTTCCAGGATACCTATCGTCAGGGGAGCTGTTAACCTCTTTTCCCAGATGGTTATCGGTGTAAAAGCGTTGATGTATTCGGCGGAATTTGTTGACCTTGAAGAGGGCGACAAATATGAACCGTCAAAACTTGAAAAATGGCTGGATCAAAAGTTTGGAGATAAAATAACCGACATTGCCATCTATTTCTCAGTTATAATATCCATTTTGTTCAGTGTAGGTCTTTTCATATTACTTCCGAATTTTATCGCAAATTTTATACCTATAAACAGAGAATCGTCGTCAGGTGTGGTCATCCTCAACCTGATTGAGGGAGCAATAAGAGTGGGATTATTTATCGGATACCTTGCGCTGGTTTCACTTCTCAAGGAGATGAAGAGAGTGTGGGAATATCATGGAGCCGAGCACAAGACAATTCACTGTTATGAACATAATGACGAGCTTACGGTGGAGAATGTCAGAAAATACACTACAAAGCACCCACGCTGCGGTACTTCTCTGTTCTTTACCATTATGATTATCAGTATATTGATATTTTCCTTTACAGGCTGGCACAATGTTTTTCTGAATGCGCTGATCAGGATACTGCTGGTGCCGGTTGTGGCAGGTATTTCTCTTGAGGCCATAAAGTTTGCGGTGAAACATGACAATTGGATATTTAAAATTTTCAGTGCTCCCGGTCTTATGTTCCAGGCCTTTACAACCAGAGAGCCTGATGACAGCCAGATCGAGGTGGCTATTGCAGCTTTTAAGGAAGTTATTCCCGCGGAAAACGATGGAAGTGACGAATGGGGAAAGTAAGTCAGAAAGTTAGCGAGCGTGTAATTATATGAAAACTATCAGTAAGTTTTTGCAGTATGCAACAGAAACTTTAAAAAATGCAGGTATTGAGACCCCGGTTTTGGAAGCCGGGGTTATACTTTGCCATGTATTGAAGTGCAATAGGACTTATCTCTATTCTCACGGTGACAGGGTACTTGAAGCTGATGAACTTGAGGGATTGGAAGCCTTCCTCCGCAAGAGGTCGGAAAATGTTCCCCTGCAGTATCTTCTGGGTGAGGCGGAGTTTATGTCTTTAAGCTTTAAGGTTAGCCCTGCCGTTTTGATTCCGAGACAGGATACCGAAATTCTGGTGGAAAAATGCATTGAACTTATAAACGGAAACGGGATCAATGGGCTGATAAATGAAAGTTCCGGAGCAAGGGTTTTGGACATGTGTACCGGATCAGGCTGTATAGCCGTGAGCATTGCACACTATTGCCCGGACAGCAGGATCATAGCGTGTGACGTGTCACAGGACGCCTTGGAGATAGCCAAAATAAATTCGGTGCGGGCCGGAGTGGAGAAACGGCTGAAATTTTGCTGCGGAGACCTTTTTGAAGCACTTGAAGACAGTGAGAAGTTCCATATTATAGCCAGTAACCCCCCATATATTGAAACCGGAACAGTAAAAATTCTTCAAAGGCAGGTCCGGGACCACGAACCTTATATCGCCCTGGACGGCGGCGCAGACGGCCTGGATTTCTATAAAAAAATAATTTATGCTGCGCCCGGATTTCTTTATGAGGCTGGATACCTGGTGCTGGAAATAGGATACAACCAGGGTGAAAGTGTCAGCAGGCTCATGGAGAGCGGCTTTGAAAGCGTTACCGTCTTGAAGGATCTGGGAGGAAACGATAGAGTTGTATTCGGAAAATTAAAAAAATAGGAGAAACGATAGTGTTGTGTCTGGAAGGCTTAAATAGCCGGTTAATTATATACTGTAATAATACTTATCAGTCCGCGAGTACAGCTTCGTGTCAATGTGGCAGCACGGTAGGAATAACTGAAGAAATAGATTAAACAGTACGCTGTTTCTTCAATTATTTCGTGTGCAACACATTGATACAAGCTTGTACGGGAGGACTATATAAATAAATTGAACAAGTAAATTAATTAACCTGCTTATCCGGCCCTTCCAAACACAACCCTGAGTTTCTAGTCGTTCCACAGCTTCAAAGCACCTGCGTCCTGCAGGTTTTTTACTATGATCATGCTGATAGGTCCGATAAACATCCCAAGGATGCTGAAAAACTGTAAGCCTATATACATGGCACACAGTGTCACAAGCGGGTGAAGGCCTATCTGGCTTCCTATAATCTTGGGTTCCATGATCTGTCTTATCAGTATTCCAAGGATGTATATTATGGCCAGCCCGAAAGCCAGTGGCATATTGCCTGTGAATACGTTCCACAGTATCCAGGGAAGCATAACGACTCCTGTTCCCACAATAGGAATGGCGTCGGATAATGCTACAATTAAAGCCAATAAAAAAGCATATTTTACATCCAATATAAACAAGCCTACGCTTACTTCGATAAAGGTAAAACCCATGAGTATTAAAATTGCTCTGAAGTATCCCAGCAAGGCTTTAATAGTATCCTTTTTAATCCCTGTCATACGCTTCCTCCAGGAGAAAGGCAGCTGTCTGTAGAAAAATGAGGAGATGGCCTTGCGGTCGCTGCTGATGAAGTAAGTTGCCAATATGGTAACTATGGCAAATACCGTTAATTTCGGGATAGAAGATACTGTGCTGATGGCGGTTTGTATGATAGCTGTTATAAATTCAGTGATTTTTGTGGTAAAAGAAGAAAGGTTTGTTGTGACTGTACCGGTTACTTCAACCGGGAGAGCGTTATAAAAGTTTGTGAACTTAAGCAGCAATTTGTTCAATTTATCAGATATATCTATTGCATAAGAATTTATGTTATCCTGAAGAGCAGTCAGTTCATTATAGACCTTGATAATTCCAAGAGTGATTACAAATGCCAAAACTGACATTGTGAACAGCAGGGAAATACAGGCTGCAACTTTCCTGGATATTTTGATTTTTTGCAAAAGCCTGATTACAGGCTCATTTATATAAGAAACTATAATTGCAATCACGAAAGGTGCAAAAAAAGGCAATAAGTATTTGATCGAAACATATATGAAAGCAAAAATTATTACTATTAAAACAATTTTCTTAACCGTACCCTGGTATTTGTCCCAAAATCCCATAGTTCCTCCAATAGCAAATGTAATTCATCATTTGAAAAAGTGCTATTACTATTATATTACAAATTTATGCCGTTGAGTGTCAGCTAATATAACAAAAATTACATCAATATACTTCATATATTAGACAAATGAGGTATTACTTTTCTGCCGTAATTGCACGGCTGCCAGCCAAAAAAAAACATATCTGTTTACAATAGTATAATCATTTCATATTATGGAAGCATATAGTAATAATTGTATACAATATTCAGATTTTTTTTTTAAATCCCTTATAAATATAGGCTTTTTGCTTTTAATTTACTGAAATATATTGTAAAATGATAAACGGAAGACATTGTGAGAGTATGACCGATTAAAGTCATAATTCACTATTTTATTCTAGATTAAATGAGTTTGACTTAATGTCGGTTTCTAATTATCATTTATTAGGGAATGGATTTCTAAACTTATAATTTTCCCGTATCTGATTATATGACATTAGGCTTTTATGAATTTTCATTATTTAATGATGCAAATGGATAGTGGCGATTCTTAAAAAATATAAGGGGTTAAAATAACATTTTGAAAGGAGAATTAGCTGTGGATTGGTATTTATTACTGGCAGCTATTCTGCTGCCTGCACTGAGTGCGGCGTTATGCTTTACAATCAGAAATCAGAAAGTGCGTATAGCAATAGTAAGCATTTCAACACTATTACTCTTTGCGGTGGCAGGCGGATTTATTGCACTTATGGTAGAATCTCCCGATGGAAAACTAGTATTCCAAATGGAGCACAGTGTACTTGAATTAGTCAGTTGGGTGATCAAGGGCTTTGACCTGTTACTTTTCTGCTATATAGCGTACATCGGATTAAAGCATAAAAAGGCAATAGTATTTATTTTATCAGTATTACAATTTATACCTTGGGCATTATTTGAAATATTTGGAGCTTTCGGAAAGGTTAACGAACCTGAAGCAGCATTTGTAATTGATTACCTGTCATTAATAATGATAATGCTGGTATCAATTATAGGACCAATTATTACCGTATTTGCCATAGGTTATATGAAGGAACACGAGCATCATTTGCACTTGAAGGTGTCCAGACAACCAAGATTTTTCATGATACTGTTCATTTTCCTGGGTGCCATGAATGCACTGGTGATGACCGACAATTTATCCTGGATGTACTTCTTCTGGGAGATAACAACACTTTGCTCCTTCCTGTTGATATCCCATGATGCAACGGAAGTAGCCATCAAGAACGGTTTAAGAGCTTTATGGATCAACTCGGTTGGCGGTCTGGCATTTATTATTGCAATAGTGCTGATGAACTCCAGCCTTAATACACTTTCAATACAGGAAATTTCAGCATCAGGAATGGAGGGAGCCCTTGCAGGAACTCTTCCAATTGCGCTTGCTCTGCTGTGTATAGCAGGTTTCACAAAATCGGCACAGTTCCCGTTCCAGAGCTGGCTGCTGGGAGCCATGGTTGCGCCGACTCCTGTATCGGCACTGCTTCACTCCAGTACAATGGTTAAAGCCGGTGTGTATCTGGTGGTAAGAATCTCACCTGCATTTTCAGGAACAATACTCGGACAGATGGTTGCAATAGTGGGAGGCTTTACTTTCGTGGCAGCGTCTGCTATAGCAATAAGTCAGAGCAATGCCAAGAAGGTTCTTGCGTATTCAACAATAGCAAACCTTGGTTTGATCATCTGCTGTGCAGGTATCGGAACAAGAATATCTCTTGCTGCCGCAGTACTGCTTATGATATTCCACGCTGTTTCAAAAGGACTGCTGTTCCTTTGCGTGGGTACTATCGAATTGGGTATCGGAAGCCGTGATATCGAAGATATGCAGGGTTTGTTCAAGAGAATGCCGTTTACAACCGTAATAACAGTTATAGGCCAGATTTCAATGTTACTGCCGCCATTCGGTGTTCTTATAACAAAATGGATGGCTATAGAAACTGCTGTTCATCAGCCGCTGGTGCTTCTGTTCATAATTTTGGGAAGTGCCTTGACAGTTGTGTTCTGGGCCAAGTGGATAGGTATTATTTTGACCATGTCCTATAAGCCGAAGTTCCATATTGAAAAATTGTCCTTCTCAATGAAGGCCTCACTTTCAGCCTTGATTGCGTTTGTTATGGCGGCAAGCATAGGTATTGCTCCGCTGTATAACCATTTTGTCAAGCCTCAGATTCTTTCCTTTAAGATGGCCGACAAGGAAGAACTTGCCGGAACAGGTCTGGGAATCTGGCTTCATAAAGTGGATGCTGCAGTTTACGGGGGATTTGCTTCCATCATGTTCTTTGCTGTGATTCTGATCCTTATGGTTGCAATACCGATAATTGCAAACAGGATCAAGCCAAGCAGATTAAAGCCTCCTTATCTATGCGGTGCCAATGCAGACGAGGATTTAAGAGGTTTGGAATTCATCAGCCCTGGAGACAAGGTTGAAACCGTTGTGGTAAGAAACTATTACATGCAGTCTGTATTTGGTGAAAACAAGCTGACCTTCTGGGTTAATGCTGTTGCAGGTGCTGTAATTATTATAATGTTAGGGGTGGTGATTGGATTATGAGCATAAACAATTTAATTATAGCTGTTATTGCCATAATAGCCGCTCCAATAGTTGGTGGTTTATTAACTGGTATAGACAGAAAAATAACTGCTAGAATGCAGAATAGATTTGGACCTCCGCTGCTGCAGCCCTTTTATGATTTCTTCAAGCTTTTGGGCAAGCAGGGTATAGCAGTAAACCAGACTCAAATGGTTTATGTTATGGGACATTTGTTCTTTGCTGTAGGCGCTTTTATAATGCTGGTTTTAAAACAGGATTTGCTGATGCTTATGTTTATCCTGGCATTCTCAGCTGTTTCATTGATAATGGGAGCCATGAGCGTTCGTTCACCTTACAGTAAGATAGGTGCTCAGAGAGAAATAATGCAGATGATGGCTTACGAGCCTGTACTGCTTTTAATGGTTGTCGGTGTTTACAAGGCAACAGGAAGCTTTATGATTTCAGAAATATTCAACCATGAACAGCCTTTACTGTTCAGCTTGCCGTTGGTATTTCTTGCCTTCCTTTTCGTCCTGACCATCAAGCTGAGAAAGTCACCTTTTGACTTTTCAACTTCACATCACGGACATCAGGAACTTATAAAAGGTCTTACCACAGAGTTTTCCGGAACTCAGCTGGCTCTGATCGAGTTGACACACTGGTTTGATCTTGTACTTTTACTGGGATTAATTACATTGTTTTTTGCTCAGCCTATTTGGGTAGGTATATTAATAGCATTAGCGAGTTACTTCTGCGAAATAGTTATTGATAATGTAAGCGCAAGAGTGACCTGGCAGTGGATGGTGAAAGTAACCTGGGTAGCCGGAATTGGTGCGGCGCTTGTAAATATAGTCTGGATGTACCTATAACGGAGCAAATTTGGCTGTGCCAAATTCGCACCCGATATTACTAAATAAGTCAGAGGTATTAAAGAGTAATAACGGATTGTCGGGCTGTTTTTGAAAAAGGAATGGCTAACTAATTGTAAGAAAGGTGAATTGTATGGGTATAATAAGCAAGTCAAGGAAAAAATCACCCTGGGTAATGCATTATGACTGTACAAGCTGCAATGGCTGTGATATTGAGGTTTTGGCCTGTCTCACACCGTTGTATGATGCTGAAAGATTGGGAATAGTAAATGTAGGTAATCCCAAGCATGCAGATATTTTGCTTGTTACCGGTTCTGCAAATAAAAGAAATGCACAAGTATTAAAAAATATATACAATCAAATGCCTGATCCGAAGGTAGTAGTTGCAATCGGTGCCTGTGCCTGTACGGGAGGAATTTTCAGAGAGTGCTACAATGTAATGGGCGGAGTTGAAAATGTTATTCCTGTCGACGTATTTGTACCGGGCTGCTGCGCAAGACCCGAAGCTATTATTGACGGAATAGTCCAGGGTATAGGCAAGCTGGATGATAAGGCTGATGCAATGAAGAACGAAAGCAAATAGCAGCGTTCATGATGGCATTCAGGCTATTCCGGAATTGTTACTTTATATTAGTCCCTTTTGGGGCTCAAAGCCATAGAATGGCTCGGGAGGTTAGTAGAATGATTGAAAATTTAGTGGAAATTACGAGTGACCAATTACTTGGTGAAATAACTAAAGCCAAGTTAGAAGGCTACAGATTTGTTACTGCATCATGTGCAGATAATGGTGATGACACTATAGATGTTATTTATCATTTTGACAAGGACTACGGGATGAAAAATTTCAAGGTCAATGTTAAAAAAGGTGAAGAAGTTCCCAGTATTTCAAAAGTAATTTTCAGTGCATTGCTGGTTGAAAATGAAATGAAAGAACTGTTCGGATTAAATATAACCGGTATAGTGATTGATTACGGCGGACATATGCTCCTGTCCGAAGAAGAGTTGGGATCACCATTTTTAAGGCAGCAAATAACTATTGAGCAAAGAGGGGGTAAACAATAATGAGTTCAACTGTAATACCTTTTGGGCCGCAGCATCCTGTGCTCCCGGAACCCCTCCACATCAAGCTGGTTATGGAAGATGAAAATATAGTGGATGCAATACCGGCTATCGGTTATGTTCACAGAGGTCTTGAAAAACTCACAGAAACCAAGGAATTTACACAAAATGTGTTTGTGGTTGAAAGAGTCTGCGGAATATGCAGTGTTATGCATGCAATGGCATACTGCCAGGGGATTGAAGAGTTAATGAACATTGAGGTTCCTGACAGGGCAAAGTTCCTCAGAGTTATCTGGGCAGAGCTCCACAGAATGCACAGTCATCTGTTGTGGCTGGGACTTCTGGCCGATGCCTTTGGCTTTGAAAGTCTTTTCATGCAGGTGTGGAGAGACAGGGAAAAGGTAATGGATATCATGGAGGAGACCGCCGGTGCAAGAGTTGTTATATCAGCTAATACAATTGGCGGTACAAGACGCGACCTTACCAAGGAACAAATGGTAAAAATCAATGTGACAATTGATGAAATAAAGAATGATTTACAGCAGGTTGAAGCTGTATTCCTGAATAATTACACTGTCAAACACAGACTGGTCGGAAGAGGCATCCTTACAAAGGCTGATGCCATTGAATTATGTGCAGTGGGTCCAATGGCAAGAGCAGCGGGAATACCGATGGATCATAGAACTACAGGCTATTCGGCTTATGGTCAGCTGGATTTTGAACCTGTAACACATCCTGACGGTGACAACTATGCCAGAACATACGTGAGATTGTATGAGGTATATCAGTCAATAGATCTTATAAAGCAGGCTATAGCCAAGATACCCGAGGGAGAACATGTTGTTCCTTTTAAAGGTAATCCTCCGAAGGGAGAGGCCATATCCAGGGTTGAACAGCCAAGAGGTGAAGTGCTGTATTATTTGAGAGCGAACGGAACAAAGAATCTTGAGAGATTAAGACTCAGAACTCCTACTTTCCAAAATATACCTTCACTTATAAAGATGCTGCCCGGCAGTCAGCTGGCTGATGTGCCGCTGCTTATTCTGACAATTGACCCATGTATATCCTGTACCGAAAGATAACACTTTTGTTTCATCAGTGGGAATAGACAAGTGTGCCGGAGCATACTTGAATGTATTTAACTACGTGCATGGGTGTGTGGTGATTGGAGCCAACAGCACGTCTGACATGTGGATTGGAGGGTTAATATGTTTAAAATGGTTGGAAATGTATTTAGAAACCTGGTGTCAAAGCCTGCAACCAGGCTGTATCCTTTTGAAAAAAGAGAGCCTTTTAAGGATTCCAGGGGACAGATAGAAGGTTGTGAGATAGATAAATGTATTTTTTGCGGCATATGCCAGAGAAAATGTCCGGCAAATGCTATCGTGGTTAACAAGGCTGAGAAGTCCTGGGAGATCAATCAGTTCAAATGTGTTATCTGTAATGCATGCGTGGAAGCCTGCCCAAAGAAGTGTATAATTGCAAGTGCTTCTCACAAGACCGCGGTATCTACAAAGGAAAATCTAAAGGTCGTGCAGGCTGAGAAGCCTGTTCAAGCCGAAGACACCAGCAAAGTTACAGCGTAACTTTTATCAATAGTCTCTGCTGATAAAAACTGATAATGAACAATTATAATACGCCGGCTGGTAAGCCGGCGTATTTATATTTTGGTCGGGCATGGGCGGGTGCCTGTGCATTTGCGGCAGGAGTGGTATAATGGATGCAGCGGCAAAGCCGTTAAAGATGGTGGTGAAAATTAATGCATGAATATGCGGTTACGCAGTCAATGTTAAATATAGCTCTGGAGGAGGCAAAGCGCGCCGGAGCCTCAAAGATCCTGGAAATCCGCCTGGTTATAGGTGATTTGTCCACAATACTGGACGATTCTGTACAAATGTATTTTGATATTATGAGTGAGGGCACTCCGGCGCAGGGGGCCAAACTTGTATTTAACAGAGTTAAAGCAGAATTTAAGTGCAGGGAGTGCGGAAAAGTTTTTGTCAAGCCTCCAAAAGGTTTTGACTGCCCAGGATGCGGCGGTTTGGGAATGCCTACCGACAGAGGAAAAGAATTTTATATAGAGAGTCTCGAAATTGACTAAAAGGGATTCTATTTTTCACTCTTCACGGCAAATATCATATTATGGAATATGATATTCGGCTGGGAGTGTGTTATTACAAATGCCCGGGGGAAGCATAATGCTGGTCTTAAGTATAGTAGATATTATCGGAACTGTTGCCTTTGCGGTTTCTGGAGTTCTTGTGGGCATCAGAAACAAGCTTGATTTGTTTGGCATTTATGTATTGGCAATGATAACTGCTTCCGGCGGCGGGATAATAAGAGATGTGGTTATCGGCAGGAACATACCTGTGTTTTTTACAGAGTGGAAGTACTTCGCCGCCATAACCGGATCAATGGTGGTAACCTGCGTGCTATATAAATTTGTAAACAGAATAATTTCTGTTATAATTTTATTTGATGCCATAGGTTTGGGGGTCTTTACCGTAACGGCCACATACAGGGCAATTGAATATGGCCTGCCCTTGCTTGGAGTTGTTTTTGCAGGAGTAATAACAGGAGTGGGGGGCGGAATATTAAGGGATATCCTGGTCAATGAAATTCCGCTGATTTTCAGAAGTGAGATATATGCAATTCCCTCCATTATGGGATCGGTATTATTTTATATGCTTTATGATAATATTAATTTAAATATGAATACTTACATATGTATAGCAGTTGTTCTTTTCACAAGGATGATATCGGTAAAATTTGGCTTGAACCTGCCCATACTCAACAAAAGTGAACACTACAGAAATGACGGCAGCAGTAACAGGCGGAACTTCAGGTTATAAAAATCCGCAGGGCCGGAATAATTTAATTATAAATAATTTATTTAAATAAAAAAATGTAAAAAATGGAGGTTACTTATGGAAGTAAAAGTCATGAAAAACATAATGCATGCCAACGACAAGCTTGCAGAAGAAAATAGAAACTATTTTCAGAAAAAAAGAATAAAGGCTGTCAATATAATGGCTTCACCTGGATCGGGAAAGACCAGTACAATATTAAAGTTAATCGACGCCTTTGGTGATAGGGTGAAGGTTGCAGTAGTCGAGGGGGATATAGCCTCCAGTATTGATGCTGAAAAGATAGACAAGCTGGGTAAACCCGTTATACAGATTAATACCGGAGGAGGCTGTCATCTCGATGCAAATATGATCAAAGCCTCTGTTGAGAGCTTGAATCCAGGTGACGGTACAATCTTGTTTATTGAAAATGTGGGAAACCTGGTGTGCCCGTCCTCATTTGATCTGGGAGAAGGCATAAAAATGGTCATCGCCAGTGTCCCGGAAGGGCATGACAAGCCTTACAAATATACCTCAATGTTTGAACTGGCGGATATAATTGTTCTGAATAAAACTGATCTGATGCCATATATAGATTTCGACAGGGACAGTTTTTACAAAGGTGTCAGAGCCTTGAACGATAAAGCCGGGATATTTGAAATATCCTGCAGAACGGGTGAAGGAGTGGATAAACTGGCACAGTGGTTTTTGGATACTGCGGAATGATAAATGTAATCTAATGAATACAAATAAAATATCTGAAGAAAATTTAAGCTTCAATAAATGGATTTCCAACAAATTTCAAACGGATACTTTAGGCGGAGTTACCCATTTATTGAAGTTGAACTTTTATTCCTTATCCGGCAAGGATCTCATAGCCGGTTTTAGTTACTGCAATAGTGTATTCCCATTGAGCTGACAGGGAGCCGTCACGAGTGGTGATAGTCCACTTGTCACGTGCGATTTTGACACTGTAACCGCCTTCGTTAATCATTGGCTCCACTGTAAATACCATACCTGGAAGCATTAAAACTCCCTTGCCTGATTTTTCAAAATGGTCTATGTGAGGTTCCTCATGAAATTTAAGCCCGACACCATGGCCGCCAAGATCCCGTACAACCGTATAGCCATTTTGGTTTGCATAGGGTTCAATGGTTCTGCCAATGTCATTTGTTGACCCGAAAGGTCTTACCTGTCCAGCACCGAGTTCCAGGCACTCTTTAGTCACTTTGACAAGTCTTTTAGCTTTGGGTGATACTTCACCAACCAAATACATCCTGCTGGCATCTGAAAAGAAACCGTTCAGAATTGTAGAAACATCAATATTAACAATATCTCCGGATTTTAAAACGGTTTTGTCGTTGGGTATTCCGTGACACACCACATCATTGATGGAAGTGCAGACACTCTTCGGAAAGCCGTTGTAATTCAAGGTAGCCGGAATACCGCTATGATCAACGGTATAATCATAAACCAGCTTGTCAATTTGTGCGGTTGTCATTCCAGGTTTAATTTCTCTATCCAACAGATCAAGAATTTCCGTTGTTATCCTGCCGCTTAGTCTGATTCCCTCAAGCTGCTCCGGAGTTTTAATAAGGGAGGGATGAGGGATAATATAACCCTGCAGCCTATATTTTTCTATATCTGATAAAATATCGTTACTTAACATATTAACCTCCTAAGCTATGCTATGGCTTTGAGCCGCATTGCGGCCACAAAATGTAATGAAAACCTATATCCTTTATCGCAATGCGGCGAATAAAGGAGGTTAATTGGCCATGTGCGCTTTCAAAGTATTTGAAAAATACTTTGGTATTGGCACAAATGATTCTTACAATTATTTTATTTCAATTAATGCGACAGTAATATCATCTATTATCTCATTAGTATCATTTTTCCCTGAAAATGAGATGGCTTTGTCAATGAGTCCCGATAAGGCAATGGACGGCTCAACATCAGATTCAAGCAAGTGCTGGACTATACGTTCTTCTCCGAATTGAGCATTTTCGGTATTCTTTAATTCTATTATACCGTCTGTATAAAAAAACATTCTGTCCTTTGGATTTATATTAGTTACAACCTCTACATATTCAGGATTTTCAACCCAGTTGCTTATAGGGATTCCCGGCGCCCTCAATATTTGAGTATTATTCCCGGAAAAGATGACAGGGCAAACATTCAACCCCGCGTTTGTGTACGTAAAAGTATAATTTGATATATCTATAATCCCATAAAAGATTGCTATGTATAACTCATCGGAAAAGCCATTCTTATTAAAAAAGTCAAACAGCTGGTTAAGAGCTCTGGCAGGTGATAACAGCCTTTTGTCAAGGGCAGTCCTCAGGAACATCGTCAGCATTGAGGCCGCCACTCCGTGGCCAGATACGTCTGCAATATAAACGCCTATATGATTATCATCAATCTGATAAATATCAAGAAAGTCTCCGCCCAGTGTCTCACACGGTCTGTATATAAAACTGAAATCAATTTTATCGGTATTGAGCTGACTTTTTGGAAGAAGGCTGCACTGGAGCCTTCTGGCCATTGACAGATCCGCTCTGAGTTTGGCATTCTGATTTTGAAGTTCTCTGCTCAGCTTCTTTAATTGCGTGATATCGTGAAGAACTTCTATAACAGCTTCTACCTCTCCGGTATCCTCATTTCTTAAAGGGGAACTGGTTACCGAAAAAATACGTCCGTCTATTATTTCTTCCTTACTGGCAGACCAGTCGGCAGAATTATTTCTTGAAATACAATTTGGACATGGAGATGAACGTCCCAGAGTCTGGTAACATTTCTGACCTACGATATCTCTATTGCCTAATGCCTGGCGCATTGATCTGTTAACGAAGAGAACCGTGCTGTCAAGAGCGATGACACGGACCCAGTCCTGCATTCCGTCAATTATATCTTCAATAAAATTACAAGCTTTAGTGCCAAATTTCTTTTTCAATTTGTATGGCAATAGAATCAACCTTTCTAACTAATACTTAGGAAAATATCATAGATACCAACTAAGACTACATATATTTTAACATAGTTTATTCTAAAAAGGCTGAAATGATTATAAAAATATTAAGTAAATCAATTTCTGTCAATACTAAGAGATGATAAATAGTATAACCTGATTCATCCCTGGAGAATAACTAAAAACGAATATGAAATGGAGAAAAACAATGAGTTTGGGGACGAAAGCTACAAATCCGATGTATATTGATTCAACAGCAGTAAATGCCTTTGCAGTATTTTCGGAAGCAATGTACCAGTTTATGAAAACGTGCAGAACCGGCGATAATCAAATAGTGTTTGTATGTATAGGAACCGACAGATCAACCGGAGACAGCCTTGGGCCTATTATAGGACATAAATTGAAAAGCTTGAGAAGTGACCGGGTTCATGTATATGGAAATCTCGATACACCTGTTCATGCTAAAAATATTGATGAGATTACAAGGGAGATTTATCAAAAATTTAATAATCCTTTTATTATTGCTATAGATGCATGTCTCGGGAAGGTAGACCACATCGGTCATGTCATAGTAGGCAAGGGTCCCATAAAACCAGGCTCTGCCGTTAACAAGGACCTCAA
>JAEVZU010000153.1 GCA_023392075.1 Bacillota bacterium
TAGGAGAATATGAGGGAAAGCCTGTCGGTTTTGCTCTTTTCTTTCATAACTTTTCTACTTTTTTGGGTCAGGCAGGTTTATACCTTGAGGATTTATATGTAAAACCCGAAATGAGGGGAAAGGGAATGGGGAAGATTATGCTTGCCTTTCTTGCAGGGCTTGCACTGGAGAGAAACTGCGGACGTCTTGAATGGTGGGTGCTTGACTGGAATGAGCCTTCCATAAGATTTTATAAAAAACTGGGTGCGGTTCCTATGGACGAGTGGACGGTTTACAGGGTAACCGGTGACAACTTGAAAGTTTTGGGAGAAAAATTTAAATGAATATTCAGATTTTTGGAACAAAAGGTTTTGATACTCAAAAGGCGGAGAGATACTTTAAAGAACGGAAAATCAGTTATCAGTATATCGACTTGAATAAATACGGGCTAAGCAAGGGTGAATTTGACAGCGTTAAATCAGCCGTCGGGCTAAAGGCTTTAATTAATGAGAAAAGCAAAGAATATGAGCGCTTGAACATGAAGAATCTTGGGATTGGAAAAGCAGCAGAGGAAGTGCTTTTTAAAAATCCAAAGCTGTATAATTCACCCATAGTCAGAAACGGTAAAAAAGCTACGGTGGGTCATCAGCCGGATATATGGAAAGACTGGGAATAGAGTTCTGTTTCCGGAAACGGGTTTTGTTGACATTATGAAAAAGCGGAGGAGAGTATGATCAGGCGAATACATATTCTTGGAGCGTCAGGTTCGGGTACAACTACTTTGGGAAGTGCTCTTGAGAAGGAGCTGGATTACAGGCACTTCGACACGGATTCCTATTTTTGGCTGCCTTCATGGCCCCCCTTTCAAAACATCCGCCCGGCCGAAGACAGAAGAAAAATGCTTGGGCAGGATCTCCTGACTGTTGACAAATGGGTCCTGTCGGGTTCGTTATGCGGGTGGGGAGATGTGTTCATCCACAGCTTTGAGCTTGTGGTTTTTTTATGGCTTCCCGGCGATATAAGGATGTCCAGGCTTATTGAAAGAGAAAGACAGAGATATGGTAAGGAAGCTATGGAAGAAGGCGGAGAAATGTACCAAGCTTCAAAAGCGTTTATGGAATGGGCTTCCAGGTATGATGAAGGCGGAATGGAAATCAGAAGCAAAACCTTGCACAAAGCGTGGCTGGCCGGCTTAAGCTGCCCTGTCCTCAGCCTTGAGGGGGATTTGTCGGTGGAGGAGCGGGTAAGTGCGGTCAGAGAGTTGTTATATTAAATTTAGCACAACACGTCAACTAAATATGACATCGGTTGTCATATTTAGTTGCATATAATATCATTAAGTTTATAAATTTAAGGAGATGGTATTATATGTCTGAAAAATTTGATTTCAAAAAAGAGTACAAGGATCTTTACATGCCTAAGGAAATCCCTGAGCAGATTGAAGTCCCCGCCATGAATTTCATTTGCGTCGACGGTGCAGGTGATCCCAATGGCAGTGAATATGAAAAGGCTGTCGGCATTCTTTACGGCATCACTTTTACAATTAAAATGTCAAAGATGAGCGGAGCCCAACCGGCAGGATATTTTGAATATGTGGTGCCGCCGCTTGAAGGCCTGTGGTGGTATGAAGACGGAGCGTTTGATTTCTACAGGCGTGACAACTGGCTTTGGACCTCAATGATAAGACAGCCTGATTTTGTGACTCCCGAGGTTTTTGAATGGGCTGTCCATACCTGCAGAAAGAAAAAACCTGAACTTGACGTTTCAAAGGCAAGGTTCGAGACATTTACCGAGGGATTGTGCGTTCAAATCCTCCACAGGGGACCATATGCAACCGAGCCGCAGTCTGTGGAACTGATGCGGCAGTTTATGGAGCAGAACGGGTTGAAGGACGCAACAGGTTTGCTGCGGAAGCATCACGAAATCTATCTGTCGGATCCCAGAAAAACTGCTCCCGACAAGCTTAGGACTGTTTTAAGGCATCCAGCGGAAAGAAATTCCCCGGGAAACAACCTGTGACAGCCATACCAGATTATTAACACCATTCAGGCTGGAATACACCGAGATACTGATATCGGCAGAAAGCCATACAACCGCCGAGTAACAGATCACCTCCCTGGTTTTTGCCGGAAGCATTGCGATAAATCTTAACAGAGCAGGGTGGATGATGTAAACCAGAAAGAGAGACATTAGTCCCCAGATAATTGTATTCCTGAGACAGATATATCCCATAAAATTACCAAAATCGCCGCTGTAATCCCAAAGACGTTTTGATGCCAATTTACTCAGAAGCAGTCCTGCAAATAATTCTACTACGGAGGTAATCAGGGAGGCACAAATAAAAACTAAAAACGGATGGGATTTGATATGATTGAGGACATAAACAACTAAAATTGATCCGAGCCCATATACTGCACACAGGGGGCCGATTAGAAACCCTCTTTTTACCAGATGCCCATGATATATTGACATATATATGGTTTCTGCCACCCAACCTGTAAATGAATATAAAAGAAAACATATAAAAAGGTTATTTAATTTTTCATTAAGGAATGACTTACCTGACAATTCATTCCTGAGCTTTACGACCAGATTCATTGTTTAGTAACCCCAATTTTGATCCTTATATATGTATATTCAAAAGAACCGAAAAAATTGAAAGGTATATGCGGTCCATACTCCGGTCCAAGGTTGACATGGGAATTTTGCTTTGATAATATCAGACTTATGGGCCGGCGGAATAAGCCCGGGCATAAGGCAATCCATCGCAGTTCAATATTTTTCGGGATGTGGTAAAGTGAAAAGATTTGAGGGCAATCAGTCTATGGAATGTATAATAGTACTTGGAGGCAGGGAGTTAAAGTATACACTTAAAAGAACCGGCAGAAGGAGTATTGGGATTTCAATAGACAAAACAGGTGCTATTACTGTTACAGGACCATATGGGGTATCGGAAACCTCCATAAAAGGATTGCTTGAGAAAAAGGCTTCGTGGATATTGGACAAATTGGCTGCAATAGAAGCCGGAGCTGCCGGTTCAGGCAGTCCCAGAGCTTTTATCGACGGAGAAGGTTATCCTTATATGGGCAAAATTTATAAACTTAAACTTATTGAAGACCGGCTGCTGAAAATACCTGTAGTGAGACTTGGAGAAAACAGTCTTGAAATATACCATAAAGCTGCGGAAAAGCCGGAAAAACTTAAGGCTGTTTTGAAGCAATGGTATGTAGCGCAGTTTGCCAAACAGCTTGAAAGCAAAGTAACTGCCTATTCAAAGAAAATGGGTGTATCACCGGGAAGAGTGTCCATACGTGAACAAAGAACACGTTGGGGCAGCTGCAGCTCCAGCGGAAACCTCAATTTTAACTGGAAGCTTGTCATGGCTCCGGTTGAAGTGCTGGATTATGTGGTAATTCACGAGCTATGCCATATGAAGGAATTAAATCATTCTTCAAACTTTTGGGCTTTAGTCGGAAAAGTCTGTCCTGACTACAAAAATTACAGGAAATGGCTGAAGGAAAACGGAAATAAATTAACTATTGATTAATCTGAATTTGATTAAACTGGTACTGACTGTTTTGAGCGGGTTAAAATAGTCAGTTTTTTTAGATAAGAATGTACATTGCCACAAGAGTTAAATGGTATTATACTTAACCTTGTATGAAGAAAACCACAAATTTTTTGTCTGCGAATGTTCAATAGTTGTTGTATTATTAAATTATTGTAAGGATGGAGGTAAAAATGATTTATAAAAAATACGGTAAAACCGGTAAAGACGTATCAGTGATAGGTTTTGGCGGAATGAGATTTCCAAAGACGGGTGATACCTACGATTATGATAAATGTGCTGAGATTGTTGTAAAGGCTAATGAATTTGGAGTCAACTATTTTGATACTGCCCCCTATTACTGTGATGATAACAGTGAGTTTATCATGAGCCATGCTTTTAAAAGCATGAGAAAGCAGTTCTATGTCTCAACCAAAAGCAGCCAGAAAGATGGGGCAAAGCTCAGGGAGCAGCTTGAAACTTCTCTGAAGAGGATGAATCTTGAGAAAATCAACTTCTTTCATATCTGGTGTATTCTGAATATGGATGACTTTAAAAGCAGGATGGTTAGGGGAGGAGCTTATGAGGCAGCTCTCAAGGCCAAGGAAGAGGGACTTATAGAGCACATTGTCTTTTCAACTCATTGCAATGGTGATGAAATAGAAACCATAGTTAACGAAAATTTGTTTGAGGGGATGACCGTCGGCTATAATATTTTGAATTTTCCATTCAGACAAAAAGGACTGCAGGCTGCCTTCAAAAAAGGGCTGGGTGTGGCCGTAATGAACCCTCTGGGCGGAGGTTTGATTCCCCAAAAGGCTGAATATTTTGATTTCATCAGAAGCGAGGATGACAAAACTGTTGTGGATGCAGCTTTGAGATTTGATGCGTCCCATGATGAAATTACAACCGTACTGGCTGGAATGGGAAGTGTTGAAGAAGTTAAACAGAATTGCCATATAGGTGAAAATCTTAAAAAACTTGATGATAAGAAACTGAAGGAAATTGAAGGAAAGCTGTTTAATTCCATGGATAAGCTATGTACCGGCTGCCGTTACTGTGAACATTGTCCCAAGAAGATTCCGGTATCAAAATACATGCTGGCCTATAACAACAAGATACTTCAAAACCAGCAGGAGGTTTTAAATAATCTCAAAAACCATTGGGGCATCGAATACAAGAAGGTTAAGGACTGCATTGAATGCGGCATTTGTGAAGGCAAATGTACCCAGCACCTTCCAATAATCGGCAGGCTCAAGGAGATCGGTGCCTGGGGAGATGCTGCCAACCAGTAAAGAGAACAATTTTAATTTGCAACCCCAAAATTCATTTAAATAGCTATTAGTGTTTGAAGCCTGCGAAAGCAGGCTTTTTTTCTATTCTTTTTCAAATACCTTATCTACAATAATTTTTCACGATTGTATTCCTATATAAACATTGCTGATACCCAACCACAGGGCTTAAAATTACTGTGATAAAAAAATAACAAAGTGTACCTGCTTTTAAGGCGAAAAATAAATGGCACGGGAAACAGAAATGGAGATAAAAATGAACGATTCAAGGTTTGAAGTTGTCGACGGTATCTTAAAAAAATATGATAATAACAAATCATATCTGATTGCTGTTCTGCAGGAGATCCAGAATGAGTACAAGTACTTGCCGGAAGAACTGATGGAATATGTTGCAGTAAAGCTGGATGTCAATCTTTCAAAAATATTCAGTGTGGCAACCTTCTATGAAAATTTTTCACTTGTTCCCAAAGGAAAGTACATTATCAAGGTCTGTGACGGTACAGCCTGTCATGTAAGGAAATCCATCCCCATATTGAATGCTATGAGAAAAGAACTCGGATTAAGTGACAGCAAGCATACAACGGATGACATGCTGTTTACAGTTGAGACGGTATCCTGTCTGGGTGCCTGTGGACTGGCTCCGGTTATTACCATAAATGATAAGGTGTACGCAAAAATGACACCCGATTCAACAACTGAAATATTAAGGACTTTAAGGAGTGAAGGATAATGAAAATAAATAATCTCGAAGAATTAAATGCCTTTTCTGCCAAGTCATCAAAAGCTCTGGACAATCAGAAAAAAAAGGTTTTGATATGTGCCGGAACAGGTTGTGTTGCCGGGGGATCAATTGAAATATACAACAGGATCAGAGAGCTGATTGATGCACATGAACTTTTGGTTGATCTGGAACTGGATTATGAAAAAGAGGGAATAGGAGTCAAGAAAAGCGGTTGCCACGGTTTCTGTGAAATGGGTCCGCTTGTGAGAATTGAGCCTGAAAATTATTTGTATTTGAAAGTTCAGCTAGAGGACTGTGTTGAGATCGTTGAAAAGACACTCATTAACAATGAACCCATAGAACGTCTTATGTACAGCTCTGAAAACCGTATTTATAAAGCACAGGAAGATATACCCTTTTATCACAAGCAGACAAGAATGGTTCTGAAAAACTGCGGGAGCATAAATGCCGAATCTTTTGCGGAATATGTTGCAAAAGGCGGTTATGAAGCCCTTACCAAGGTACTGTTTGAGATGAAACCTGATGAGGTATGTCAGTCAATTATTGACTCAAACCTCAGAGGAAGAGGGGGCGGAGGATATCCTGCCGGAAGAAAGTGGGCACAGGTGCTCAGACAGGACAGCGAAGTAAAATACGTTGTCTGTAACGGCGACGAGGGCGACCCGGGAGCCTTCATGGACAGAAGTATCATGGAAGGTGATCCCCACGGTGTGATTGAAGGCATGCTTATCGCAGGCTATGCTACCAAAAGCACTGCCGGTTATATATATGTCAGAGCGGAATACCCGCTGGCGGTGGAAAGGCTGAGGATAGCCATAGAGGATGCCGGAAAGCATGGTTTGCTGGGACAGAACATATTAAATTCCGGCTTCTCCTTTGATATAAACATCAACAAGGGTGCAGGAGCCTTTGTTTGCGGAGAGGGCAGCGCATTAACCGCATCCATAGAAGGTGAAAGAGGCATGCCGAGAGTCAAACCCCCAAGAACGGTTGAAAAAGGTTTGTGGCAGAAGCCTACGGTTCTCAACAATGTTGAAACCTTTGCTAACGTCCCTCTGGTAATAAAGAACGGAAGCAGCTGGTTCAAAGGTATCGGACCTGAAAACAGCCCCGGAACAAAAGCCTTTGCAATAACAGGTAATGTTAACAACACAGGGCTTATAGAAGTACCTATGGGAACTACCCTGAGAGAAGTAATATTCGATATCGGAGGCGGCATAAAGGACGGAAAGAAATTCAAGGCTGTCCAGATAGGAGGTCCTTCAGGCGGATGTCTTACCGAAGAACATCTTGAGCTGCCGCTGGACTTTGATTCTCTGAAAAAGGTCGGAGCCATGATCGGTTCAGGCGGACTTGTTGTTATGGACGAAGATACTTGTATGGTCGAGGTTGCAAGGTTCTTTATGAACTTCACACAGAATGAGTCCTGCGGAAAATGTGTTCCCTGCAGGGAAGGCACCAAGAGAATGCTCGAGATACTTGAAAAAATCGTGGCAGGAAAAGGTACTGTCGAGGATCTTGATTTGCTGGAAGAGCTGGCCGACACCATAAGCAGCACGGCACTGTGCGGATTGGGCAAATCTGCTGCAAGTCCTGTGGTAAGTACTTTAAAGTATTTCAGAAATGAATATGTCGAACATGTCGTTGATAAAAAATGTGTTACACATACTTGTAAGGCTATGGGTTCAATCGTAATTGAAAAGGAAAAATGCAAGGGCTGCAGCAAATGTGCAAGGCTTTGCCCTGTCCAGGCTATTGAGGGCAAAGTAAAAGAGCCTTACACCATTAACCGGAATAAATGTATCAAATGCGGTGCCTGTATCGAGGCTTGTGCATTTAAAGCTATAAAGGAGGCGTAATTTTATGGGAAACATGATTATAGATGGACAGATAGTTGAATTTAACGATGAAAAGAATATTCTTGCCGTCATACGTAAAGCTGGAATAGAACTTCCGACCTTCTGCTACCATTCCGAGCTGAGCGTCTACGGTGCCTGCAGAATGTGCATGGTTGAAGATAAATGGGGAGGCACCCTGACCTCCTGCTCGACTCCGCCCAAGGATGGAATGGAAGTTTGGACAAATACCGACAAACTTAAAAAACACAGAAAAATGAATCTGGAACTGCTTCTTGCAAACCATGACAGAGATTGCACCACCTGTGAAAAAAGCGGAAGGTGCAAGCTTCAGGAAATCGCTCTGAAGGTGGGAGTCAAGAAAATCAGATTCGGGCAGGAAAAGAAAGAGATGCCTGTTGATGATCTGGGCCCGTCCATTGTAAGGAACCCCAACAAGTGTATACTTTGCGGCGACTGTGTCAGAGCCTGTCAGGAAATCCAGGGCGTAGGAGTATTGGATTTCGCATACAGAGGCTCAAAACTGCAGGTTACCACTGCATTTAACAAAGCCCTGCACCAGGTTGACTGTGTAAACTGCGGACAGTGCCGTGTAGTTTGCCCCACCGGTGCATTGATGATAAAGAAGGATATGGACAGGGCTTATGAAGTCTTGCAGGATAAGAACAAGCGTGTAATTGCACAGATTGCACCGGCAGTGAGAGTAGCCATAGGCGAGGAGTTCGGAATGGAACCCGGCGCCATCACCATGGGAAAGATAGTTGCCGCTTTGCGAAGACTGGGTTTCGATCAAATATTCGATACGGCTGTAGGCGCCGACCTCACGGTTATTGAAGAGGCTGAAGAACTCATGGACAGAATACAGAAAAAGGATCAACTGCCTCTGTTCAGTTCCTGCTGCCCTGCCTGGTTTAAATATGCAGAACAGAAGCATCCTGAACTTATGGACAATGTATCCTCCTGCCGTTCCCCGCAGCAGATGTTCGGTGTTGTCATAAAAGAACAGTTCAAAAAACTCTATAAAGATGACGGGAAAGAAAATGTAGTAATAGCAATAATGCCATGCACAGCCAAAAAGTTTGAAGCTGCAAGACCTGAAAACAAGACCGGCGGAATTCCGGACGTGGATATGGTCATAACCACCCAGGAACTTGCAATAATGATCCAGGAGAACGGCATTGTATTCAACGAGCTTGAAGATGAAGCTCTGGATATGCCGTTTGGTTTCACAAGCGGTGCGGGTGTTATCTTCGGAGTTAGCGGAGGCGTTTCGGAAGCTGTTTTGAGATACTACTACAAGGAGAGAACAGCTGCTACGCTGCAAAGCATTTCATACTCCGGAGTCAGGGGAATGGAAGGCGTCAAGGAGGCCACTGCCGAGGTTGACGGCAATAAGGTAAGGATTGGTGTGGTTCACGGCCTGAAAAATGCTGAAAACCTGATTAAAAAAATCATCAAGGGTGAAGAAAAGTTTGACTTTGTTGAAGTTATGGCCTGCCCCGGCGGATGTATCGGAGGAGCAGGACAGCCTATTCCTCAGAACAATGACGTAAGAAGGAAGAGAGCCAGGGGAATATACAAGGTGGACACTGCATCCCCAATAAAGAGATCTGAAGACAACCCGGCAATAGATGCATTATACGAAGGAGTATTGAAGAGCAACAGGGAGATACTTCACAGGCACCATAAGCAAGCATGATAACTGAAAAACAAACGCGGATGCTTTGAAACAAATTTCAAAGGAAAAGTACTCTATAAATTCAAAAATAGTTAAGAAATGGGGTGGGAATATGCCTGGAAAGAAAAATTGTGAAATAAGCGCAAGTGCGGCAGAAAAAGGCTATGATGTTTGCCGGATGCTTTCAGTTGTAGATGCTGCCAAGTCCGATATGGAATATGTCTGCTGCGGATGTGAAAATAAATAAGTGATTTCATAGAAACATCTGTTGTTAGCCGAAGAAAAGTGCATGCTGATGCATTTTCAAGCAAAAATGCATCAGCATGCACATGGCCGGCAATAAGACGCATTAATTAAACAAAACGATATATTAATACACCATATTTTGATTGACACAAATTTAACAAGGGTTTACAATTATATTGTTATTTGTTTAACAAAGAACATCTTTATTATGTTTGGTGTGCAGATGGAGGATAAGTGCAATGCTTGATATTTATGTGTGCGTGGGAAGCTCATGTCATCTTAAGGGCTCGTATCAGATTATAAACTGCTTCCAGAGACTTATAAAGGAAAACCGTTTGGAAGAGAAGGCGGTTCTTAAGGCTTCCTTTTGCATGGGCAAATGTACAAACGGTGTTTGCGTAAAAATAGGAGATGTTTTCTATGGGGATGTGGCTATTGTCAATGCCGAAAGTTTCTTTCATGAGAAGGTTATTAATCGATTAGAGGCGGAATTATGAGTGTAATCCAATTTAGGGAAGCAAATTGTAAAAACTGCTACAAGTGCATACGGAGTTGTCCTGTTAACGCAATAGCCTTCAGAAATGACCAGGCCGAGATTATACACGAAGAATGTACTCTGTGCGGAAACTGTCTGAAGGTCTGTCCTCAAAATGCAAAAAGCGTAAACAGCGAAATAGAAAAGGTCAAGAAATTTATCGGCAAAAAGGAAAAGGTGTATGTCAGTCTGGCACCATCATTTATTTCTGCCTTTGACAATGATGAAAAATGGCTGTATTTTGCTCTCAAACAACTTGGATTTACTCATGTTGAAGGAACTGCCAACGGCGCATACCAGGTATCGAAACAGTATGAAAAACTTTTGCAAAAAAGAGAAATGAAAAATATTATTACCAGCTGCTGTTCCTCCATCATTCTGTTAATAGAAAAGTATTACCCTCAGCTGAGGGATCAGCTGGCGCCTGTTGTGTCGCCAATGATTGCCCATGCCAAAATGCTCAGGGAAACCTATGGTCAAAGAATAAGAGTTGTATTTATAGGACCCTGCATTTCAAAAAAAGAGGAATGCAATGATTTACAGAATGAAAATCAGGTAGATGCCGTAATTACCTTCGAGGAGCTTGACAAATGGTTTGATGAAGAGGGAATCTACCAGGATAAAGCCTTAGTGGACGATATGAAGAATTTCGATACCATTACCAGAATTTATCCTGTTCCCGGCGGAATTCTCAAGACCATTGACAGAAACATCAAAAAAAATTACCGGTCCATCAGCGTAGATGGCGTTGAAAGATGCATAGACATATTGAACTCAATAAATGAAGGCAATATAGAAAATTATTTGATAGAGATGAGCAGTTGTACCGGAGGCTGTATTGCAGGACCGTGTATGAAGCATGTGCAGGGAGGTTTTTTAGCCTCAAGAGAGAGACTTCTCAACTATGCAAAGAGGGCGGCATGTAACCAGAATGAAAGCAACAATTCTCTGATGGCGGCAACCAGGATAGATCTGTCCAAAACCTTTATAGATAGATCCAAAAAGGCGGAACTGCCCTCGGAAGCTGTAATTCAAGGAATATTGAACAGTATCGGTAAATTCAGCGAAGATAAGGAGTTAAACTGCGGTGCCTGCGGGTATCCCTCCTGCAGGGAAAAAGCAATAGCCGTATATCTTGGAAAAGCACAGGTTCACATGTGCCTGCCCTACATGAGGGAAAGGGCGGAATCCATTTCAAATATTATAATCAACTACACTCCTTATGCCATCTTTGCATTGGATAAGAATTTAAACATACAGGAAGTAAACAAGTCTGCAAAAACCATGTTCAAACTGGGTGCTACCGACATTGAAGGAATGAATATCAGGGAAGTCCTGAATTGTGAACTGTTTGAAACAGTTCTTGAGAGCGGGGAAAATATCTACGATGAAAAATATGTTTACGAGACTTTTAATATAGTAGTCAAGCAGTCAATAGTGAATGTAAGTAAGCATAATACGTTGATTGTTATAATAAATGATATTACCGATGAGGAAAATCAAAGACAGAAAATTTATGAAAGCCGACAGCAAAATATTGATATTGCTCAAAAGGTCATGGAAAAACAAATGAGAGTTGCTCAGGAAATTGCAAGCCTTCTTGGCGAAACAACCGCTGAGACAAAGGTTGCCCTGACAAAGCTAAAAAAATCAATTATGTCAGAGATGGGTGAAGTTAAGTGAGCCTCTACATTGATGTCAATTACGAAAGTTTAAATAAATACAGGGAAGAATTATGCGGAGACAAGGTTGAGATCATCAGGAGCTCGGACTCGGTTGTGGTTGTACTGGCAGATGGGCTGGGAAGCGGTGTCAAGGCCAATATACTTGCGACACTTACCTCCAAAATAATCGGAACCATCATGTCAAACGGGCTGGATATCGATGAAGCCGTCAACACCATTGCAAGTACTCTGCCCGTTTGTAAGGAAAGAGGAGTTGCCTACTCAACTTTTTCAATTATTCAGATATTCAATAACGGTGAAGGTTATCTTGTAGAATTCGACAGTCCTGCCGTAATGAGATTGCACAAGGGCAAACTGCTGGAAATTGAAACCGAAAGCCGGGTAGTCAGCGGAAAACTTATCAATGAAGCAAGATTTACCGTCAGTCCGGACGATCTGTTTGTTATAATCAGCGACGGAGTGATTCACGCAGGCGTTGGTCAAACGCTTAACCTTGGCTGGCAGTGGAACAACGTAAGAGAATATGTCCAGAAAACCTATAAGAAGGACATGTCCTCAAAAGCCATAGCCAAGCTGCTTTTAGCCGCCTGTGACAGCCTCTATGCAAATGAACCCGGTGATGATACCACCGTTGTGGCTCTCAAGGCCAAGAAGCCTATCAAGCTGAATTTGATGATCGGGCCTCCGGTTGATTCCCAGAATGACAGGGATATTGTTACAAGGTTTATTGGCAGGGAAGGTAAAAAGGTTATTTGCGGAGGTACTACTTCACAGATTGTTGCACGTATAACAAAAAAGGAAATAAAAACCTCCATTGAATATTTTAATCCGTCAGTGCCGCCTACTGCCGAAATAGACGGAATAAACCTCACTACCGAGGGTGTATTGACGCTCAGAAAGACTCTGGAGCTGTTAAAGACCTGTGTTTCACCTGAGAGTACCATGAGTGATTATTTGAAGCTGAATAAAAAAGACGGGGCCTCAAGACTGGCAAAAATGCTGCTGGAGGAAAGCACCAGCATTTATTTTTTTATCGGCCAGGCAATAAATCCGGCTCATCAGAATCCTGAATTTCCGCTCAATATGGGGCTGAAGTTCAAGCTGGTCGAGGAGATAGCAGGTTTGCTGAGACAGGCCGGAAAGCACATTACGATAGAATATTGCTGATAAACACATTATAAGTATACTTGGATGGAGGAAGACTATGGGCTTGCGGACCATACATCTAAAACTTCATAAACCTGGGGCAGCAAAGAGAAAAATAATTAATAACGCGTTTTTGAATTATAATAATGCATATAATTATCTGCTTGGCAAAGCCTATTCTGAAATTGATAACATAGAAGAACGGTATAAATCGCCAAAAGGGACGTATAGTACCCTGGGACTGTCCAAATGGATAGACAGTGATTTATCGGCCGAAATAAACAGGTTTGATATTCAGCCGTTTAAGGACTCGCTTAAGCTTGATTTCGGCATGACCCTTGCAAGCTATTTCGTTCAGAAAAAAAATAATTCCCAAATGCCTTATCCAGGTTTTAAGAATGAGCCGGTGACCCTTGAGGAAAAACTCAGACCTATTTACTTTTGCAGATATGACACCAAAAGAAGTTTCTGCCTTCTGCACGATGCTGCCAATCAAAAGTTTTTTGCCAAGCTTTTCCTGATGAATACTCAGAACGGCAAAATCAGATACAAGCATGAATTTTCCAGAGAGCTCAATTATATTTCAAATAAACCTGAAAAGGCAAGAGCTTTAAAAAAGGAAACTTTTATTATTGTACCGCTTTCTTTCGGAAGGTGGCAGCTTGATTTTCTGCTGCAGGCGGTCGAAAAACCTGAAATGCTCAGAACAGCAAGACTGATTAATAAAAATGATGAATATTATCTGAGCCTGAGTATAGATCTGCCTGAAGATGATAAAGTTGAAGCAAACACTTATCTCGGTGTGAGCAGAGGAATGGAAAGTGCCGTGAACTACACTGCCGTGGATGAGCAGGGACACTTGCTGCTGAATGGTACCTTTGACTGCAGAAATTCCGAAAACCCGTCTGAGCAGAGAAGAGATATGTTCAAGCTGGCAAATAAAATTGTAAACCTTGCTGTAAAAAACAAATCAATGGTGGTGCTTCAGAACCTGACGGGCAAGGGTGACAAGTTAAGCTGGACTGAGGAGGAAAAAACGGTTAAACCGGTCTTTGGCTGCAAACAGTATAATGACCTTGCCAGAATTCTTGACTACAAGCTGCCGCAAAAAGGTCTTCCAGCTCCGGCAAAGGTGAGTTCGGTAGATATATTCCACAGCTGCAGTGTCTGCGGCTGCAATACAAAGAAAAACAGGTTTTCAAAAACCATGTTTATTTGTACCACCTGCGGGTTGAGCAGCAGTCTGGACAGCCTTGGCAGCCTTAATCTGTCAACAAAACTTATCAAGTATAAAAGCACTCCTCTTAAGCTAAAAGCGCGGAGAACCATGGAGGGGATGTACCTGCAGAACGAGCTTATAGGTCTGGATTTCTTTGTACCCAGATATCAAAATCCGTTGGATACGCTTAAGGAAAAAATCCAGGAGATATCAGATTCCTTTGAAGAGTATGCGGGCGAGCGGAAGCTCAATCCCAAGGAAGTAAGAAGCATAATAGAGAAACTTAAAAGTAATAATTTTGCCAATATTGAAATAGTTTGAAATAGATATAAATGAAGATGGAAAAATTATAAATTTATAATTATATATAATTGTGCTTTTGCTGCCGCACATTGCCTACAGAGTGGGCTTGAATATTAACATATTCAAAAAAGTGCAGCTATCTAACTTATGAAGCCGTATCAGCTTGCCTGATACGGCTTTGTTTAAATTCATTTGCCGTTTGGATACGTTTTTGATATTATTAAGTTGATTTATATTAACAATTAAGGAATCATAGGAGATATAATGTTGATTTCTGTTGGAAATAAAAGTTTTCTTAATAAAATAAGGGAAAGCAAAATGCACAATAGCTTTAAAAAAATGAGCTTCAAATCAAAACTCATATTTTCCTTTATATTTGTTTCCATAATTCCCATACTGCTGGTTCAGGCAATCTCTTATTTTAATACTACCTCGGCCATGAAGGAAAATGTCAATGAGCTTATAACCTATAATCTGGCGCAAACGGAAAAGAATCTCAATACCACTTTAAATTCCTACATGGACATACTTTATCAGATATATACCGATGATGAGATAATAGATCTTGTAAAAAAAATAAATGCCGAAACGGATAGTGCCATGGAAATCAGCCTGCTCCGGGACAAGCTGAGCAAACTTACCAATTCAAAGGAAGGGATCAGGAGCATAGCTATTCTGAGTGCCGGAGGTAAAACGGTATTTTATGATACATTGACCGCTTCCTCACTGGACAGCTCCTGGATGAATAAAGATTTTGACAGATCGAAATTCTACTCGGGTATAACCTCCAGCAAGGGTTCTGTTTTAATTCCGACCTCATATGCATCCCAGCTGGGTGATAAGAAATATTACCTGTTTCATATTGCCAATAAAATGGTGGACTTTAATGACATAAGAAAAGATGCAATAGGAGTCATAGTAATAAGCATTGATGAAGACTTAATTTACAGGGCCTGCAATGAGGCTGATCCGCAGAAAGAGGCAAAAAAGAGTGTAAGAAGTGTAAATTTTATAGTTGATAAAAACGGGTATATTGTTTCCTTCCCGGATAAAAACCTCGTAGGTTCAAACATATCCTTATATGGTAAGACCGGGACAAATGGGCAGGAAGACAATTATACAGCTGCAGCCAGGAAAATATCCTATTTTGAAAGCAGCAGTATAATAACAAATTCATTAGCCAGTGAAAAGAATGGCTGGATAATTGTGAATGCCGTAGATCAAAGCTACCTTTTCAGCAAAGTATATATGACTCAGAGACTGACAATAATTTTCGGGATTCTGGCGCTGCTGTTTTCAATAGTAATTATCTTTTATGTTACAAGAAACTTTTCAGGGTCCATCAGAAAGATTCTTCATGCAATGAAGACCGCACAGGAAGGTGAATTGTCGGTAAGAGTGGAGCTGGACGACGACGGCGACGAAATGTCGGCAATAGCCT
This sequence comes from Bacillota bacterium, assembly GCA_023392075.1. Lineage (GTDB taxonomy): Bacteria > Bacillota > Clostridia > Acetivibrionales > DSM-1351 > Ruminiclostridium. The sequence goes on from JAEVZU010000153.1 coordinate 15,670, forward strand.
CCAGATTCAATAAAATGATCTACAAAATCAATAAGCTGCTGGATGAGGTCAAGGATGCCACCTTTAAACAGAAGGAGGCTGAAATCAGAGCTCTTGAAGCCCAAATCAACCCGCATTTCCTTTATAACACACTTGATGCCATCAACTGGATGGCAATTGAAAAGGATGAGCATGAAATAAGCAATATGCTTAAATCACTGGCCCAAATATTGCGGTACAGTGTTAATAAAAGCAACAGTATAGTAAAGCTCAGAGAAGAGATAGAATGGCTCAAACAGTATATATACCTTCAACAAACCAGATTTAATTATTCATTTGAGTGTTTTATGGAGGTTGATGAAAATGTTCTGGATTTCAATATTCACAAGCTTCTGTTCCAGCCGTTTATAGAAAATGTGATAATACATGGTTTTGAAGGAATTAACAAGGGAGGGGTTCTGGATATCAGCATTAAAGGTTCGGATAATTCAATAGTTATCATGATCGGAGACAACGGTAAGGGAATTGATCCCGGGACTGTTTCAAAACTTAACTCTCCCGATGATAGGGAGCTCACGGCAAAAGGAAGCGGACTGGGAGCAAGCAATGTATTCAACCGAATAAAGATGTATTACGGAGACAGCGGCAGCTGGCAGGTAGAGAGTGAGACGGGAAAAGGTACAACCATAACCCTTAAAATACCGAAACTGTAGCAGAAGCTGTTATTTTGCAGACAGTATACCAGAAAGGAGCCTGGATGAGAATTGTTGTGGTGGAAGATGAATATAGAGTCCGTACAGGCGTAGTAAAGCTTATCGGTAAGATAAAGCC